>CAYSKU010000020.1:0-17347 GCA_964431775.1 uncultured Ruminococcus sp.
TATAGCGCAAAAAGCTCCGCTATCTGTGCATATTGACTTTTTTCAAACACGCCCTTGACAAAGGGGTCTCCGACAGACGTTTTTAACGTCCGTCTGCGGAGACCCCTTTATTACTTATGCTTATATCAGATCAATACTGGTTAGTCTTCTTGTGACCGCCGATATAGTCTCTTTCGAGAGAGAGTATACCGTTGTCCATGCGGAAGATACGGTCTGCGTGATCCGCGATGGAAAGGTCGTGCGTTACCATGATGAGGGTCTGACCCATCTCCTCTCTCGTCTTGAGCAGGAGCTTCAGTACCTCGTCCGCGTTGTTTCTGTCAAGGTTTCCGGTCGGCTCGTCCGCAAAGACGATGTCGGGCATATTGATCAGCGCACGTGCTATCGCAACTCTCTGCTGCTGACCGCCGGACAGCTCGGACGGCAGGTGGTTCAGACGCTCGGTGAGCTGCAAGGTCTCAACGAGACGACGGAGAGTCTCCTGATAGGAGAGGTCGGACTTGTTACACATCATCGTCGGGATGAGGATGTTCTCAAGTGCCGTGAACTGCGGTATCAGGTTATGTCTCTGGAAGATGAAGCCCATGTTCAGACCGCGGAAGCGGCTCAGCTCATCGGCATTCATCTTGGTTATATCCTGACCGCGGATGAGTACACGTCCGGCGTCACAGGAGTCAAGACCTGCACAGATGTGGAGGAACGTCGATTTACCCGAACCGGACGTACCGATGATCGCAACGAATTCACCCGGCTCTACCTTGATGCTGACTCGGTTTACTGCGGTGATGACAGCATCGTACTGCTTGTACTGCTTTATAACACTTTCTGTTTGCAGCATATATTCTATCGTATCTGCCATGATCTAATCCTTTCTCAGCCTCCGTGGGGTACGCTCGTACCCCCGAAGGCTTCACAAATCAATTCAATAATTATAGATAGGTTCAAATTTCGTAGGTGAGTTTCCGATACAGACTTATTCCTCGCCGTATTCGCCGCCACCGCCGTTCTGGAGAGAATAACGGTTCTTGTAGTAGCTGCGGAACGGGAGATAGGTCGAGAAGAAGCCGCAGAAGACGGACATCACTATGCTTATGAGTATCGCATACCACGGCATATAGAAGACGTAGCGAACGTTCTCGCCTGTGAAGTACGGCATTACGACGTTATAGATATAGAAGAGGATATAGCTTCCTGCGTAGCTGAGAACGATAGACACGATAAGTGACATTCCTGCCATGCAGAGACCGCCCTGTAGGTATATCTGCTTGATCTCCTTCGCGACCGCACCGATAGACTGGAGGATATTGAACTCCTTTTCTCTCTTTGAGTAGTAGAGGCTCTGAGAGAAGAACCAGATCAGCGGAGAGATGCAGAGGATGAGAACGGATATGCAGATGTAGAGCTCATTGTAGTGCTTGTCTGCGGCAACAGCGTTAAGGAGCGTGATATCGGTATTGTGTACCTTTACGTCACCGTATACGCGACCCCATTCGCGGATATCATCGTACAGAGTCTTTACTTCCTCGGTCGTGATATCATGCTCGACATAGACATTGAAGGAGGTAGCCTTCGGGGTCTTGCCGGTCAGAGACTCGTAAGCCTCAAGGTTCATGTAGATCGGAGTCGAGCCGGAGGGAACGTCCTTGATGACCGCGCCGACCGTGTACTCGGTGTACTCGAACTTGAAGAAGCGGAGCTGCTCCTTGATGAGCGCACGTCCCGTGACGTTCGAGTCAACGCTCTTTATCTGACCTGTCTTCTTGCTGACGTATATCTTGTCGCCGACCTCGAAGTTGTAGGTGCGTACATTCGAGATGGAGTCACCGACTATGACGGTGTTCGGCTGTGTCACGAGGCTGTTGAGGTCTCCCTCGTAATCGTAGTCCTCGAGGACCTTCAGCTGCTCCTCGGTCATTGCGGTATAGATAACATCGTTCGAGACTCTGTAGTACGCATCCGCCTCACCTATCGTGAAGTATTCGTAATTCTCACGGTCATAGGTGACGAGGTTCTTCAGAGGAAGCACATCGCGCTTGTTGACGATCATGTGAGAGGCGATGTGACGCGCCTCGGTCGTGTTGTCGTTGATCTCGACCGCACGAACACCGTTAAGCTCGTAAAGCTCACGGCTCATGATCTCGTCATATTCGAAGCCCGATGCCGCAAGATCGACGGTGAACTGCGGACGAGGATAGTTCAGGTCTGTCGTGTAGATATCCGCCATGTAAAGACCCATGATGAACAGCGCGCAGAACACGATAGCGGAGGTAAGCACCTGTATATTGTACTTGCGGAAACGCCACAGTGAGTAGAACTCGTACTTCGTCGGGAACTTTTCCGCGAAGATGTTGAAGGAACGTCTCGGCGAGGTGACGAGGTTGGAGTTGTCCTCGGTTATGATAAGGGACATGGGATCCTTTACCGACATGACCTTCATGGGGGTCCACACGGAGGCAAGGATAACGACGAGAGTAAAGAGGAATATCTTGAGTATAGACAGTCCGCTGAACATGAAGCCGTAGCCCGAGGCACTGTAGACCACGAAGGATATGAGGGTCGATATAAGTATCGAGGGAATGAACGTCACGACAAATATGACGAACAGCTCCCAGAACGAGGTGCTGAACAGCATCTTGAAGTCCGCACCGAAGGTCAGATAGATACCGTACTGGAACTTATACTGATTGATACGGATATTGTAGAGCTGAGTCAGCAGGAATATCGAAACCACAAGAAGGATGAGCGTTATGAAGACGAACGTCACGGCGTTTGCACGCTCGTTATCCTCAAAGGTCATAAGGGGTGTCGTTGCCTTTGAGAAGGAAGAACCCTCCGAGCCGAGGCTTGCAAGGTCATTCTGATAGCTTCCCTCGAAGCGGCTGACACACCAGTCGATATCGCCCGTGAAGAACAGGTAGACATCGAAGCGTTCTTCGTCTGTAAAGTAGTTTTTGTATTCATCCACGGCAGTGACCTGGAAGATCACGTCGCTTTTGAAGACCGTCCCCTCGTCCTCTACCAGATACTGCATCTGATCGCGGTTGAGATTTTTAAGGACCATGTGGTAGTTGTACTCCTCCATGATATGCTGATACTCGACGTTGTTGTTATTGTCGTTCGAGATCGACATCATACCATAGAGTACCTGAACGATAATTATCGCGATGAAGAAGCAAACGTACTGCTTGAAGTTGAAGAATACGCTCTTCCATGCGATAGTCAGGCTTCTTTTTAGGTATTCGAATACTTTTTCCAAAACCGTGACCGGCACATCGTTTCAGTGCCATCCTCCCGTTTAGTATTTCACTGTGTCAAAGCAAGACGCAAGTGTTGATTATCTGTGTTATTATATCATATATCGAAACGAAAATATATTATGATTTTGTGAACAAGTTGATTTTCAAATAGGTGGATGAGTATAAATTTTTACTCTGTTTTTGTACATATTGTCTATTGTAGCTCTATTGTGACCGTTTTTTGAATGTTTCGCCGGAGCATTCGCGCACTATGTACCGTAAATTCACGTCTTTTGAGCCGAAATTATCTCAATAGCACTTGACATCTTCTGAATTTTTATTATAATAAGTAGTGACGGAGCGTATGACGAACGGTGTCATCCGCTTATAAATGCGTATCGGAGGGAGATATCTTTGTGACAGACGAAGAATTTTTCCGCAGGAATACGCACGTATTTTAAGGGAAAATTCTGATATCTGTGCGTATTGACTTTTTTTCAAGCACGCCCTATCCTCGGCTCTGCACCTCACCTTGTCCTATCCCTGTCCGAAAAGGTTTGGAAAGGGGGTGCAGGGGGGAAGACCTTTCCTTAAAAGGTCTTCCGCGCCGTTCCCTTCTTCGATCTGCGTTTATCGAATGTCTGTAAATGAGTCCGCCGCCGACGTAACGGAGGAGCGGAATCCGCATAACTACACACCGCACACGTGTGCGGAGAAATGGAGACTACTATGAAAAAGAACGCCGCTGTTATCGGTTATGGTGGAATGGGTGCCGGCTTCCACTGCAAGAACCTTCTCACGAGCGATGTATGTGACCTTGCAGGTATCTACGATATCGATCCTGCAAAGCGTGAGCTTGCCGCTTCTCGCGGTATAAAGGTCTACGATACACGTGAGGAGCTGCTTGCCGACCCCACCATCGATATGGTAACGATAGCGACCCCGAACGACGTACACGAGGAGATCGCGATCGCCGCTCTCGAGGCAGGCAAGAACGTTATCTCCGAAAAGCCCGTAACTCTCTCTCTCGAAAGCCTTGAACGTATGATCGCAGCCGCAAACAAGGCAGGTCGTATCTTCTCCGTTCACCAGAACCGCCGCTTCGACGTTGACGCTCTTGCGATGAAGCAGATCGCGGACAGCGGTGAGCTCGGTGAGGTCATCAACCTTGAGTCGAGGATCCACGGAAGCCGCGGTATCCCCTCCGACTGGCGCGGTATCAAGAAGTACGGCGGCGGTATGCTCTACGACTGGGGCATACACATCATAGACCAGGCGTGCATGATCCTCGGCTATGACGTAAAGTCCGTCCGCTGCACCTTCGACCACATCACGAACAAGGAGGTCGATGACGGCTTCCAACTCACTATCGAGTACCACAGCGGCAAGAAGGCATACTGCGAGGTCGGAACGTACAACTTCGTTGAGATGCCGCGCTTCTATATGCGTGCCGAAAAGGGTTCTGCGATAATACCTCACTGGACAGTTCCGGCGCACGTCGTAAAGTGCAAGGCTTGGCACGAGTCCGACGTTCTGCCTGTCGTAAACGGAAGCGGTCTCACGAAGACCATGGCTCCGCGTGACAGCATCACAGTTGACGAATACGATCTTCCGAAGCCTGTATCCGACGTACACGACTACTACCGCAACTTCGTCCGTGCGATCGACGGTCTCGAGGAGCAGATGGTAACGCACGATCAGATGCGCTGCATACTCAAGATAATCATGACCGCGTTCGAATCCGTTGAGCGCGGCGGTGACCGTGTGGTCTGGTAATTCGCCATTTTACAAAAAGGGACTTTTTCACAAAAAGTCCCTTTTATTGGTCATCGGCTCGGCGTCACGCCGCCGGTCTGCACAGGACATAAAGTCTATAGATTATTTTAAGCTTAGTACCAAACTTTACATTTTTCAAGGAATGCTTTATGATATGTGAGATACTTTGCGTCGGGACGGAGATCCTCCTCGGAGATATCGTCAATACCGATGCCGCCTTTATCGCCCGTGAGCTTGCTTCCCTCGGCTTCTCCTCCTATCATCAGACGGTCGTCGGGGATAATCCCGAGCGTCTCCGCGCCGCAGTTGACGAAGCCCTCTCACGCTCCGATATACTCATCGTAACAGGCGGACTCGGCCCGACCTGCGACGACATAACGAAGCTCGCCGTTGCGGAGGCATTCGGTCGCGCTATGCACACCGACCCCGACGTTCGGCGCGATCTCGAGGAGTTCTTCCGCCGTATCGGACGTACCATGACCGAAAATAACCTCAGTCAAGCCGAGATACCGGACGGTGCAGTCGTGTTCCGAAATAAATGGGGGACAGCCCCCGGTATCGCTCTCTCCGGTGAGCTCGGCGGCTCGACACGTCACGCGATTCTCCTCCCCGGTCCTCCCTCGGAATGTGAGCCTATGTTTGTAGAGTGTGCCGAGCCGTACCTCCGCGCACTCTCCCCACACACGATATACAGCCTGAATCTGCACCTGCACAGCATCGGTGAGTCCGGTGCGGAGGCGATACTCCGTCCCATGATGGAGTCCTCCGTAAACCCCACTATCGCACCCTACGCCTGTGAGCATGAGGTCCGTATCCGTGTGACCGCGTTCGCCGACACGCTCGAGGACGCAAGGGCTATGTGTCGCCGCACCGCAGACGAGATATACAGGACAGATGTAGCACCGTACATATATACGGAGACCGACACACCGGAGGCGGCAAAGAACGCGATAGTTCTCGCGCTCATCTCCGAACTTCGGTCACACGGCGCGACGTTTGCGACTGCCGAGAGCTGCACCGCCGGTATGATCGCCTCACGAGTCGGTGATATCGCAGGAGCTTCGGACGTTCTGCTCGGAGGTATCGTAGCCTACGCAAATTCCGTAAAGGAGAACGTTCTCGGCGTACCTCACGAGGTGCTTGAGACCTACGGTGCGGTATCGGAGCAGTGTGCGCGGTACATGGCTGAGGGTGTGCGGCGACTCACCGGCGCGACTGTCGCAGTCTCAGTCACCGGTATCGCAGGTCCCGGCGGCGGCACTCCCGAAAAGCCTGTCGGCACGGTCTGCTTCGGGATCGCGGACGAGCGCGGCACCGAGACCGTGACCGTCCACTTCAACGGACGAAACGACCGCTCGAAGGTGCGCCGTCTGACCGTTGCACGTGCCATGCTCCTCACGATAGAACGTCTTCGCTCCTCGGGATCATCGGAGGGATCGGAGGCAGAGCTATGAAACGTCTGCTCCTGCTACTGCTATGTACAGTCGCCCTGCTCTGCTCGTGCGGTGACGTTACGGAGGACAAAGCAAGCTCGAACGGTGAGACGGTCGTCTCGTCAGCAGAGGAGACCGACACGACCGAGCTGCTCATCGCGACACGCGGCGAGGACTGCGACTACTACCTCACCTACAACGTTGACGTTGACAGTGACGAGCGTGACGACATACTCGACATAAAGCGTGCGTTCGACGAACGTCTCGGTGTAACGCTGCGTCCGCTCGATGACTACGATCCGGACAGCGAACAGCCGCTCGAGATAGTCGTAAATTCCGCACGACGTCCCGAGTGTCTTGAGATAATGAACACGCTCTCGGAGAACGAATACGCGATAAAGGTAGTCGTTACCGAGAAGAAAACAAGTATAATAATTGCCTACAAAGGAGGATATGCGCGTATGTGTGCTATCGAAAGCTTCATTGAGAACTGCATCGGCGAGAACGAGGCGTCTCTTCCTGCCGACCTTGACGTTCGTGAAAAGGTCAAGCCGCTCCTTATCGAGTCGGGGATACCTCAGCTCCGCGACCCCTGCATAGTCTATCATGACGGAGTATACTACGCCTACGGAACAGGCTGGGTATGCTGGAAGAACACGTCAGGCTCACTTGACGGAGAGTGGAGCGGACCGATCTCCGTAGTCGAGACACCTGCCGAATGTGACGGAGACCGCTGGGCACCGGAGGTACACTATTACAACGGCTCGTTCTATATGTTCACGACGTATCATTCATCGAAGACGGGGCATCGCGGCTGTACGATACTCAAGTCCGAGTCGCCGACGGGACCGTTTGTCGAGATAACGAACGGACACGCTACCCCCTCCGACTGGGACTCCATTGACGGAACGTTCTACGTTGACAAAAACGGCGATCCGTACATGATATTCGTACACGAATGGACGTCCACGGATGACGGAGTGGGACGTATGGCATACGCGAAGCTGTCGCCCGACCTCACGGAATTTGTGACCGAGCCTGTCGAGATGTTCCGTGCGGACGACCCGACATGGGCGACGAACGGAGTGACGGACGGCTGCTGGATGTACACGACGGAAGCCGGAAGTCTGCTTATGATATGGTCGAACTGGGATAGATACGGCTACTGTGTAGGTATAGCACGAAGTGAGAGCGGAGAGCTATCCGGACCGTGGGTACAGGAGGACAAGGTGCTTTATTCGAAGTCCATGACAGGTCAGTATGACGGTGGACACGGAATGATCTTCCGTCACACGGACGGTCAGCTGTATCTCAGCATACACTCACCGAACGGTGCTACCGACACGCGCAAGGAGATGCCCGTCTTCATTCCCATCCGCGAGGAGAACGACACCCTCGTCTGGGACAAATAGGCAGCCTGAAGTCATCGGCGTACTTTCAGTTTAAGTTGAAAGACATACCACGACAATGTAATTGGTGCAGGTCTGGTCTACAGAACGTTGGTTTTGCGTAGAATGCACGTATTTTATAAGGAAGGGAACGCACGGCGTTTCCTTCCTTATTATGTAACAAGCAGTCTGCACAAAACAAGCCGTCAGCCGACACCATGCAGTCTGCACAGACGAAAATTCAGCGGACAAGTCTGCACAAATAATATTGTCGTGGGTTATCATGCAACCAAAACTGCACGAACGCCGATGACTGCCTGTCGGCTCAGCCGACCCGATGACCGACCCGTCAGTTCGCACTAACCATAGGCTTCTGTGAGGACTGTAGCCCTACAGTTTTCACAAATCGTATGCTCTGCCGCGCCGACATCCTCTCCACTCCATTGACTTTACGAAAATATGTGATATAATAATGTAGCAAATATCAAAAAAAGCATATCGTTACGGAAGGAAAACATCTTATCATGAAGAAAAAGCTATCCCTTATCCTCGCTCTCCTCATGCTCTGCCCCACCTTCGCCGCCTGCGCGGAGAATGAGTCCGAGGAGACTGTCGGCTCGTCCGATACGGTATCCTCTGTCGATGCGGCAGACTCTACCGCAGCTGAAGAGGAGACCGAGATCACTCGTCAGAACACCCCCGACGATCTCCCCGACGGTCTCGACTTCAACGCGACCGACATCAACTTCATTCACGAGAACGAAGACAAGCACAAGCGTGAGCTTTACGTTGAGGAGGACACAGGCGATGCTCTCGACTCCGCGCTCTACGCACGTAACATTGCCGTTGAGGATCGTCTGAACGTCAAGTTAGTTCCCATCGCCGGAAGTCCGGCTTCGAGCGCACAGACCGCGATCCTTGCGGGCATCGACGATTATCAGGTAGTCGGCGGCAAGCAGCACCAGATGATGCAGCAGGCAACGCAGGGACTCTACTTCAACGTATACGACCTCAACTACATCAACACCGACCGGCAGTGGTGGGCGCAGAAGTTCAACAAGGCGGCTACGATCGGTAACGACCGTCTCTACTATCTGACGGGTGATGCCACCATGACGCTTCTCATGAACATGGGTGTCATCTACGTAAACAACACACTGTTCGAGAATATGTACGGTCCCGTAAGCGATCTTTACGACATAGTTCTCGAGGGCGGCTGGACGTTTGACGTTATGCAGCAGTACATCGACGGTATGTACATAGACACGAACGGAAACGCGGCACGTGACGTGAACGACACCTACGGCTTTGCGGCGCACACGATCAGTATGATGGACTATCTCGTCGGCGGTGCGAACATCCAGTTCTGCGATTACGATGAGAGCGGCTACCCCTATCTCGTTATAAACAACGAGCGTTCCGTCTCCTTTGCCGAGGAGCTCCAGAAGCTGATGTACGAGAACAACGGCACGTACATTCTCGAGGGTTCGGAGAACGGTGAGAACACCGGTATCCAGAAGTTCACCGAGGACACTCTCATGTTCCTGCCGTTCCGTGCGGAGACCTCCGAGAAGCTCCGTGACATGGAGAGCGACTACGCGATCCTTCCCTGTCCGAAGTTCGGTGAGGATCAGAAGGAATACAGCACTGCGGTACACGACTCTACGACTACCCTTGCTATACCGATCACCAACCTTGACAGAAACGACGCAACGTGTGCGTTCCTCGAGGCGTTTGCTGCCGAGTCCTACCGTACAGTCACGGACGTATATTTCAGCACACTGTTGAAGGAGAAGTTCGCACGTGACGAAACGACCGCTACGATATTCGACATAATCCTCGACGGCGTATACTTTGACTTTGCGTGCCTGCACTCCTACGCGCTCAGCTCGATCGGTCAGATATTCCGTTCGACTACGTCCGACCGCGGTTCGACCTTTGCCTCCTACTATCAGAAGAACACCAAGCTCTACGACAAGACCATGTCCCGTCTCATCGAAGCCTACAAAGTCGGCTGAGCCGGCGGTCTGAGACCGCAAACGGTCATCGGGTCGGCTGAGCCGACAGGCATGAATCGGGTCGGCTGAGCCGACAGGCGTGAATCGGCGCACTTGAAGCCGAAGTTGGAAGAAATCCCACGACAATGTCATTTGAGTAGGTCTGTCTATAGACCGTTTATACTGTGCAGACTGCACGTTACTAAAAAAAGTTGGAAACGCCATGCGTTCCTAACTTTTTTAGTGATTTCAGAGGAGCAGACCGGTGGTGACATCACGCCGTCTGTCGAGAACGCTGAAGAGACCGTTGAGGAAGAGACCGAGGAGGTCATAGCCGACGATCTGCCGGAGATCACCTTCGATGGTCACGACTTCACGATCTACAACACCAACCCCGAGAGCAACAACTGGTACACGACCGTACACATCGTTTTCGAGGAGGACTCCGGTGAGCCGATAACCTCCGCCATATTCAACAGAAACATCTCTGTTGAGGAACGCTTCGACGTAAAGCTCGTTGAGGTCGAGCATACGGCGGCTGAGACAAAGGCTGTCATCACTGCCGGAAGTGCCGAGGACATGGATATCGCGCTTCTTGACGGTACGGACGGTATCGGCTTCATTCAGGAGAAGCTCATCCACGACCTGAACACCGTCGAATACATAGATCTCGACAAGCCGTACTGGGATCAGAACGCACGTGAATACCTCTCTATCGCAGGTCAGTACTACGGTGGTGTCGGCGACTTTCTGACGACCTCCCTTGACGAGACCGTTTGTATGTACTTCAACAGAAGCATGGTCGAGGACTTCGGTCTCGACGATCCCTACGACTACGTTGACAACATGACGTGGACTCTCGACAAGTTCGGCGAGATGGGAAGCATCATCAGCATGGACGCGAACGGCGACGGCAAGTGGAACGACCAGGATATCTACGCCATTGTTTCCCTCCAGTTCCAGCTCTATCCTTACCTCGTTTACGGTACGGGCGAGACCTACGTAAGCAAGGACGAGAACGACATCCCCTACGTTGCTTACTACAACGAACGCTTCATCTCCGCGTTTGAAAAGATACTCTCCATTTGTCATTCCAACGGCGATCATTTCTTCTATGATGCCGACACGACCGGCAATACGATGGGACTTTCGAACAACCACCGTGTACAGGAGATAATGTTCCCGAACAACCAGGCACTGTTCTGGGTAGAGTGCGTATGCTGGGCGCGTGAGCTTCGCGAGATGGAGACCTCGTTCGGCATAGTCCCCGCACCGATGCTTGACGAGACACAGGGTCAGTACTACAACTTCCACCACGGACGTTTCTACGGACCTGTTATTCCGGTAACGCAGACCGGCGAATCTCTCGACCGCACGGCGATCATCCTCGAGGCACTGAACTCTCATTCTACAAACACTGTACTCAAGGCATATTATGACGTATCTCTGACGACGAAGATATCTCGTGACGAGAAGACGGGCGAGATGCTCGACATAGTATTCAACAATCTTGTATACGACACGAGCATAGTCTACGGTCTTGCGAACATCAACACGAGCATATATCAGATGGGTACTGCGAACAACACCGACATTGCGTCCTTCTACAACCGCAACAAGAAGATGTCCGAAAAGACCATCTCCAAAATGATCGAAAAGATCACCGAAGGCTAAGTCGGCTGAGCCGACAGGCGGTCGTCGGCGCACTTTAAGTTTAAGTTGAAGGATATCCCACGACAATGTTATTGGTGCAAACTTAGTCCACAGACCTTTTATAAAGTTTAAACTTTACGTAATTTTATATGTCAGAAAACGACCCTCGGGTCGTTTTCTGAATTTAATGTTCCTCCGCGGGGCGGCGCACAAGACAAAAGGTCTATAGACAAAAAGCAGTCTGCCAAAGGCAAAATTTTTCGCGCTCTCCTCTTGACAAAGAGCGTGATATCTGCTATAATTACCCACATGGGATATGTCCCTACATCACTCCGCGCCCAGAGAGGAACTGACGCTGAAACGTTCTCACGGAGCTGTAGCGGGTACCACCCTGCCGAAGAAAACGGCTTTACAAATATATAAATTGAGTGAAAGCTCGGGTGGAACCGTGCGATCTTGTCGCACCCCGAACAACCTGTTCCGCCTCGGCTTTTTTTATTTCAACATAAGCCGAACGGAACTCCCCTTATCTCATACCGGAGGTATACACTCATGTTTAACGTAAGCTTTGCTGACCGCGTAATGGAATTCGATGCTCCCGTTACCGTGTACGATGCGGCTAAAGCCGCCGAGCTCATCTCTCGCGAGGTCATCGCCTGCCGCGTGAACGGTAAGGTCACAGACCTCACCTCTACCCTCTCCGAGAATGCCGCAGTCGAGCTTCTCACCTTCGCCGACGAGGACGGCGTACGTGTGTTCCGTCACACCGCCTCCCATATCCTTGCCGCCGCTGTCAAAAGACTCTTCCCCGATGTGAAGCTCACCATAGGTCCCTCCATCGCCGACGGCTTCTACTACGATTTCGATTCCGAAACACCTTTTACTACAGATGTACTCGCACAGCTCGAAGCCGAGATGAAGAAGATCGTCAAGGAGAACGCTCGTCTCGAACGCTTCACGCTCCCCCGTGCCGAGGCTCTCGAATTCATGAAGGATGAGCCGTACAAGATAGAGCTTATAAACGAGCTTCCCGAGGACGAGGAGATCTCCTTCTACCGTCTCGGTGACTTCACCGACCTCTGTGCAGGTCCGCACCTTTTCTCCGCAGGCGCAGTCAAGGCGTTCAAGCTCACGAGCTGCACCGGTGCTTACTGGAGAGGAGATTCCAATCGTAAGATGCTCCAGAGGATATACGGTACTGCGTTCCCGACAAAGGACGAGCTGAAGGAGCATCTCGCACAGCTCGAGGAGGCACGCAAGCGCGACCACAACAAGATCGGACGTGAGCTTGAGCTGTTCACCACCGTTGACTGTATCGGTCAGGGTCTCCCGATAATCCTTCCGAAGGGTGCGCGTATCATCCAGACCCTTCAGCGTTGGATCGAGGACGAGGAAGAAAAGCGCGGCTACCTTCTCACCAAAACTCCGTATATGGCAAAGCGTGAGCTTTACAAGATATCCGGTCACTGGGATCACTACCTTGACGGTATGTTCGTCCTCGGCGACCCCAATGACGAGACCAAGGAGTGCTTCGCGCTTCGTCCGATGACCTGTCCCTTCCAGTATCAGGCTTATCTTGCAAAAAAGCGTTCCTATCGTGAGCTTCCGTTCCGCTACGGTGAGACCTCGACCCTCTTCCGCAACGAGGATTCCGGAGAGATGCACGGTCTTATCCGTCTCCGTCAGTTCACGATCTCCGAGGGACACCTCGTTCTCCGTCCCGACCAGCTCGAGGAGGAGTTCAAGAACTGTCTCGAGCTTGCAAAGTACGCCCTTGACACTGTCGGACTTCTCGAGGACTGCACGTTCCGCTTCTCACAGTGGGATCCGAACAACACCGCAAAGTACGAGGGTACTCCCGAGCAGTGGGACGAGGCTCAGAGCATAATGAAGAACATTCTCGACCACATCGGTCTCGATTACACCATCGGTATCGACGAGGCGGCGTTCTACGGTCCTAAGCTCGACATCCAGTGCAAGAACGTCTTCGGCAAGGAAGACACCATCGTCACGATCCAGATCGATATGCTCCTTGCAAAGAAGTTCGGTATGTACTACACCGACTCGAACGACACTCAGCAGCTTCCTTATATAATCCACCGTACCTCCCTCGGCTGCTACGAACGTACACTCGCGCTCCTCATCGAAAAGTACGCAGGTGCGTTCCCGATGTGGCTCGCGCCCTTGCAGGTCGAGGTCATCCCGATCGGCAACGACTTCAACGACTACGCCCACGAGGTCGCAGACAAGCTCGCCGCCGCCGGTATCAAGGTACACTGCGACGATTCGAGCGACACGATGCGCTACAAGATACGTCAGGCACAGCTCCAGAAGACGCCGTATATGCTCGTAGTCGGCGAACGCGATATGCAGAACGGCACAGTCTCCGTCCGTACACGCACGGGTGAGGACAAGGGTGCTGTCCCGACCGAGGAATTTATCGCGCAGGCTCTCGAGGAGATCGCGACCAAGAAAAGATAACTTTGGCAGACAAGTCTTACAAAGTCAGTTAAAACTACAGGTGACGTTAAAACGTCACCTGTAGTTTTGTTTACTTATTCTCAACATTTTATGTACCTACATGGTATTTCAAGCGATTTTTGTTTGTAAAAGCTTCTGTGCATATTGCACAAGAAAAATGTCAAAAAATGTGTTTGATTTCAATCCGCGATACCCACAAAAGAGAACCAATGCACATTCGTCCATTTACTGTATTTTAGATGTTAATGGTACGAAAAAATGTGATTATGAATAATTGACCATGACATATTCGTTCACAGACCGACCGGAGAGACATTAAATGGTCGGCTCGGTTTAGTCCGCCATACAAATTATTAACCTCGTTTCGAGGGTAATAAAAGGATAAAAAAAGCCCCGGTGCACGGCATCGGAGCGTTTTGTTATTCAGCGTAGGCTATATGACCGAGTGAAGGTCGAGGGCTTCCCTGAAATTACAGTTCTGCCTTCTTCAGCTCTTCCATGCAAGCCATGCATATCTTTTTGTCCTTATAGTTGATAACATTGTCAGCATCTCCGCAGAAAATGCAGGAAGGCTCATACTTTTTGAGTATAACGCGATCCTTTTCGACGAAGATCTCAACTCCATCACCTGCGCCAAGCTCGAGACGCTTTCTTGTTTCGATGGGAAGTACTATGCGGCCGAGCTCATCGACCTTTCTTACGATACCGAGAGATTTCATTTTTTCTTTTCCTCCGTTTGAGTGTTGATACAAAATATCAATCTGAATTTCTTCAAATTTCCTGCATATGTATTGTACCATACATTTTTCGGCTTGTCAATAGATTTATTGACATCCTTTGCTATAAATTTGCATTTTTATTCCAACCAACCGGTTGGTTAGCAATGGCAACGAAAAGAAAGGGCAAAATGACCGTAGAAAAAAGCCTCCGGTGTATGTTATATCGACCTGACCTGAATAAACCTTGCACACGCGGCTATAATCTATTCCAAAGCACCACTGTCGTAAAGGAAAGTGAGGAAAGGGTATGCACGGGTGTCAGAAGAGGATGTACTGCATGAAGAATATCGGGGGGCTGTATTTTGAGGAGGTATACTTCATACTAAAGAAGACCGCGCCGGACGAGAGGTCGTCTCTTGCCGACCGTGACCTTGCGCGTGAGGCGGAGCGCATCGTCCGCGAGGCATCGGTGACACTGCCGTGTACGAGTGTACCGCGCCGACACGTCATCGGGAGAGGTGCTGCGTTCGCGCTCGGCGCGGCATCGTCCTCCGCTCTCATCGGCACGATAGCATTAATAATGGGAACGGTCGCCTGAGGTTCGCCTGAGGCGACGGGCAGCCTGAGACTGCGCGCAGGAATCGGCGGTCGTGAAGCTGAAATTGGAAGACATCCCACGAGGGTGGAGTGTGGAATGACTAAATTTGATAGTACGACCTCACCCTTACCGTAGGGCGGTGGCTTGCTGCCGCCGTAACAAACAATGAGGTAATGCTATATTTTGTCGTTTTTCTTCGTTGTATTTATCTATAGCTCTATAGCCATAACATTTTTTGAAATACAGCTTTCGGCAGGAGCAAGCCCCTGCCCTACAAACATAAATGAAAAAATACGACAAAATTTTGTAAAAACTCCACTCTCAACTCTCCCATCGTGGGATGTCTCCCCTACTCGACTTCACGAATGCCGATCCATGCCTGTCGGCTCAGCCGACCGTGCAGTCTGCAAAGACATGACGAATTTACATTCATGTGCTTGACTATGCGAAGCATTGGTTGTATAATTATATAGAGTTAATTTGTCGCCGGATGTGTAAGTCGATATTTTTGTAACGATAGTCTCACAGCTCTGACCTCGCGGACGCTCCGCCGCCTTCGGAAAACGCCGCGATACCTTCGCCTCGCAACGTCAACGCCTGTACCGAGCCTGTCGAAGCCGCTGAGCCGTGACTGTACAATGTTACAAGGTCGTCTCCATGTCACACCAACGCTCTCGTTGTGGCATGGTGTTTTTTCCGTTCGTCTTGCTGTTCGGGATATCATATCTTAACGAGACACGTGAAGGTGCTTATCCCACCCTACATAGAGGCACGTGATCGGTCGTGATCTTCAGTACAAATAATTCAAGGAGCCGCTACGCCACGCACGGCACGGCGTACTCCGTACAGTCTCCCTCTCCCTCTCGATTTTCTACAGAATTCGAACTTCAACAGGGTGACAAATCGATCAAAAAAACTTCTACGAACGAAACGAAAGGAATTCCTATGGCTAAGAAACAGACCGGCAAGGTTCGCGTCATGATGCTCGGCGGCTTGAACGAGATAGGCAAGAACCTCGCTGTAATCGAATACGAAAACGACATGATAGTTATCGACTGCGGTCTTGCATTTCCCGACGAGGATATGCTTGGTGTCGATCTCGTCATTCCCGATTTCACGTACCTTGAGAAGAACGCCGACCGCATACGCGGTATCCTCATCACTCACGGTCACGAGGACCACATAGGCGGTCTTCCCTACCTGCTCAAGCTGATAAACGTCCCCGTCTACGGCACACGCCTGACCCTCGGCATCCTCGAGAACAAGCTCGCGGAGCATAGACTTCTCGGCGAACGTGACCTTGTCACAGTCGAAGCCGGCACGGTCTTAAAGCTCGGCGCGTTCAGGTGCGAATTCATCCGCGCAAACCACTCGATAGCCGACGCCTGCATGATCGCGATACGCACCCCTGTCGGTACTATCCTCCACACGGGCGACTTCAAGCTCGACGTCTCCCCGATCGGCGGTCAGATGATGGATCTCACCCGTATCGGCGAATACGGTCGTGAGGGCATACTCCTCCTCATGTGCGAAAGCACGAACGTCGATCACCCGGGCTTCACCCCCTCCGAGCGCAAGGTCGGCTACGCTCTCGACCAGATATTCATGACGAACACCGACCGCCGTGTCATTATCGCGACGTTCTCCTCGAACGTCCACAGAGTTCAGCAGATAATCAACGCAAGCGTGAAGTTCGGGCGCAAGGTCGCGATAACCGGTCGAAGCATGATAAACGTAGTAGGTGCGGCTGTCAGACTGGGCTACATGGAGGTTCCGGAGCATACGCTCATCGACATAAACGACATCGGAAAGTATCCGCAGGAGATGGTGACGATCATCACGACCGGCTCGCAGGGTGAGCCTATGTCCGCGCTCTATCGCATGGCGTTCTCCGACCACTCGCAGGTCGAGCTGACCCCGAACGACCTCGTTGTACTCTCCTCTCACGCGATACCCGGCAACGAAAAGCTCGTCAGCCGTATAATAAACGAACTCTACAAAAAGGGAGTCAGCGTATATCATGACGAGGCAGTCGTTCACGTTTCGGGACACGCCTGTCAGGAGGA
>CAYSKU010000021.1:0-17188 GCA_964431775.1 uncultured Ruminococcus sp.
GAGGGAGCTGGCAGCTTGTCTGCCTGAAGGAGAATGCGGCGGTCTGAGACCGCAAGCGGACATCGGGGCGGCTGAGCCGCCGAGCAGGAATCGGCGCACTTTCAGTTTAGGTTGAAAGAGATACCACGAGGGTGGAGTAACTCCATTCTTGGTATTCTTTCCGTCTGTGCGCCGCCCCGCGGAGGGGTATAATAAAGAAGGGAACGCTGCGGCGTTCCCAACCTATTTAATAATACAAGCGATCTGCATAAGACATAAAGTCTATAGACAACAAGCAGTCTGCAAAGACATTATTTTCTAACGGTGAGGTAATTTCAATGTTCTATACTTTACGATCCGGTAATACCTCGGCGACAGTCCGCTCGAAGGGTGCGGAGCTCACCTCCTTCCTCTCGGACGGCGTCGAGTACGTTTGGCAGGGCATCCCCGAATTCTGGAAGGGTCAGGCTCCTATCCTTTTCCCTGTCTGCTGTTCTCCTAAGGATGGCAAAATGGCTCACTTCGGGGTAGAATATCCAATGCCCAAGCACGGCTTCGCTCGTGATCGCGAGTTCGAGGTCATATTTATGTCTAAAAATAAGGTCGTCCTCGAACAGCGTGAGACCGAGGAGACCCTGCGTATGTTCCCCTTTTGCTATTCTCTCGTTGTAGAATACACCCTGCGTGACGACGGCTTCGATGCACGCTTCACCGTCAAGAACCTCGACAAAAACGAAATGACGTTCTGCATCGGCGGTCATCCCGGGTTCAACGTTCCCCTTACCGAGGAGGACGGCGGCTTTGAGGACTACAGTCTCTACTTCGAGAACGCGGAGGGCTGTACCGTCTCGATAACCAAGGACGGCTACATGGACAGCTCCGTCCCGAAGTGCGACCGCCTGAACGGCACAAACGAGCTTTCGCTAAAGTATTCCGACTTCGACAACGATGCAATGATAGTCGAAGATCTTCCGGCGCATTCCGTCAAGCTTCTTTCACGAAAGAGCGGGCGCGGCATACGCTTCGACTTCGAGGGCTTCAACGCGCTCGGTCTCTGGACTCCCGACCACAAGGAAGCTCCGTTCATCTGTCTTGAGCCGTGGAACGGTCTTCCTGCCGACGTTGCGGAGACGACTGACGCGAAGAGCAAAAAATACGCCGTCACTATCGCCCCGGGAACGGAGTACAGTGTCGGCTACAGCGTGACGGTGGTCTGAAAATGGGCATGAGCTACGATCTATGTGACCAAAAGACCGTCCGTGACCTCCTCGAACGGTACGGACTCGCGCCGAAAAAGGGATTCGGGCAGAATTTTTTGATAAACGACCGCGTCCCGAGCCGTATAGCGGAGCTTTCTGCCTCCTTTGCCGACCACGCCCGACCGTGCGGTGTCATCGAGATAGGTCCCGGAGTCGGTGCGCTGACACAGCACCTTTCCGAGGAATACGACAGGGTCGTCGCGGTCGAGATAGACCGTGGTCTGATACCACTGCTCCACGAGGTCTTCGCGGACAGAGATAACGTTACAGTAGTAGAAGCAGACTTCATGAGCATAGACGTAAGTTCGTTCGTGCGCGAGTATTTCGGGGACGTCCTCGACTCGGGTGGGAGCGTATCCGTCTGCGCGAATCTGCCGTATTATATTACTACACCTGTCATAATGAAGCTGCTCGAAGCGTATCCTCTGACCGAGCGGATACCATTTTCGTCCATAGTTGTTATGATACAGTTAGAAGTAGCGCGACGACTTGCGGCAGACGCGACACAGTCGGACTACGGCTCGATCTCGGCGGAGATAGCCCTGCGAGCGGAGGCGCGGAAGCTGCTCGACGTATCGGCAGGGAACTTTCACCCTGTGCCGAAGGTAGCGTCGGCGGTGGTGGGGCTGATACCGCACGGAGGGATACGCGAGGTATATGCGGACTGTCCTGCGGACGATGCGGAATGTCTCGAATTTGCACGACAGGTGTCGGAACTGATAACGCTTGCGTTCGGTCAGCGCAGGAAGACGTTCGTGAACGCTGTCGGAGAGCGGTACTCGAAGGAGGAGGTCGCCGCCGCGCTTGCGGAGCTTGGCATACGTCCCGACATTCGCGGTGAGAAGCTCACCCCCCTCGACTTCTGCCGCATCACGGGCAGCCTGAGGTCGGCTGAGCCGACAGGCGGTCATCGGCGCACTTGCAGTTGAGGTCGAAAGAGATACCACGACAATGACATTGGTGCAGAGTCACTTAAAGTTAAAGAAGTCCCACAGGGGTAGGGTCTGTGCAGAAACAGTCGCACAGTCTCCACCTTTGTGGGATCTTTGTATTTTTTGACTTCACGTATATGAGCCTCCCTCCGGGAGGGAGACCGCGTTAGCGGTGGAAGGAGAATGCGTTATAATATACCTGCACAGAATAAATTGTCGTGGGATATCTCTCAATTTCAGCTGAACTAACGCCGATTCATGCTTGCGGTCTCAGACCGCCGCCGATGCCTGCCTGTCGGCTCAGCCGACCCGATTCATGCTTGCGGTCTCAGACCGCCGCCGATGTCTGCCTGTCGGCTCAGCCGACCCGATTCATGCTTGCGGTCTCAGACCGCCGACTTCTCCCATAAATAGGGGGAGGAGGGTCTCGTTCTCGATCACCATGTAGAAGAACGGTCGGTCAAGCTCGATGTACTTCGGCTCCTCGAATGTTGGCATCATCCTCATCAGCAGGATCGCCTCCGTTACCGCCGCCGCCTTCGTACCGTTCTCATCTGTAATTATACGCGCCTTTTGTAGAACGTCACTCAGGAACGCCTCACCGACCGCGCCGCTCCCGAGACCGCCAAGCTCCGCGTCTCCGCTGAACGCAACGTCAAGCCCGAGCGAACAGAGTATGTCCTTTAGCGATAGCTCGTTCTCGTACTCGAATCTTGGTAGTGACACGTGTACTTCAACACCCGAGCTTTCGTTAATGGCGCGGCATATCTCGGACAGGTCGAGCTCCGCAACGAAGCGTTCGATACCGACCTCCTCGTCCGGCAGTATGCCGATGAACGAGTAGCCGTCACGGTACGGCTTGACGAAACCGACCCCACCGCTCACCTCAAAGTACGAGTTTTCGACAGAATCCATGTAGACCGCCTCGGATACCGTGCCGTCAAGGCTCGTGAACTCACCGTCACGTATGTCAGTCTCCGAATACGGCTCGTCCCACTTGCCGTTGAACAGGACAGTGTTCAAAAGAACTGTCGCGGCAGTCGGGTCAAGCTCGGTCAGAGCGTCCTTTATCATGCCGTCCGTTTTCTCAGTGACCCAGTCGTTCATCTCGTCAAGGCTTGCCGCCTCGGAAAAATCGAGCGAACGAGTGAGTGCATCGTAATATTTTTTCGCGACCGTGACAAAGTCGTCGTTCAGCGTGAATATCGGCGCGTTCGCCCAAACGGAGCTTGCGATATCGACCGTTGACTCCTCGGTCTCGGCAAGCATACGTGAGAATTCGAACAGATATTCGTTCATCTCGGCGACCGGAATACCGCCGTTCAGACCTTCGAATGCTTCAAGTGTAGAGTTGACTGCACCGTTCGAGAGGAGCGTCATGGCGTAGATGACCGAAATAGGGGATATAACGAGGTTTTTGTCGTTTGAACGTTCCGCACAGGCGGTGAACAGCCTTTCGGAGAAGCTACAGACCGCCTCGGTGAAGCGTTCGTCAGCCTCCGCACCGACCGGTTCGGCAGCCGCCGCCGCGAGAGGCAGAACAGACGTTCGTAAAGCTTTGTCACCGGAGGGAGCGAGAGAGGTATCGTTCGCGCCATCGGGGACGGCGCAGGAGGAGAGCGCGAGGGAAGCGCAGAGGGCGCAGAGGAGCAAGCGTTTCATGATCATGTCGTTACCATCCTTATAAGTTGTATTTTCCACATAACAGCGAAATCCCACAAGAGTAGAGACCCTGCTTCCGCACAAACTCTACCCTCGTGGGACTTTTTTTAACTTAGATCAATTTTGCACAAACGAGATCATCGTGGGTCGTATTTCAACTTGAACCGATGCTGCACAAATGTCATTGTCGTGGTATCTCTTTCAACCTAAACTGAAAGTGCGCCGATGACCGTCTGCGGTCTCAGACCGCAGACGATTCATGCCTGTCGGCTCAGCCGACCGCAGCATACATCAGTGGTCGGCTTTGATCTTGTCGATCTTTTCGATGAGCTTTTCGGTCAGCTTCGCGTAGACCTTTTCGAGCTTCGCGTAGGTGGACGCAAAGTTTGCGGTCTTCGTGTTGTACAGAATGTCACGCAGAAGTGCCTGTGAGCAGGAGCTGAGACTGTACGTGTGTATCCAACCAAAGTCTATCTTGACACCGTCCATCGCGATCTCGAGCATCTCCGCAGAGTCGGGGTCGCGAATGTACTTTCCGTTCAGTACGAGGTCGTAGTAAGCCGGCGTGACGTAACGATAGGATTCGGCTGCCATAGCTTCCATTACCGCACTGACCATGGACGGGTCGTTTACAGAGACCGGTATGCCGCCGATGGAGTACTGGTCATGTACGAATGTGTAGTATCCGGACTGCTGCTCGTCCCACTTCGGAAGCGGAAGAAGCGCGTAGTCGCTCTCCATCTCACGTATCTGCTCGGTGTGCATGATACGCAGAGGAGTGAACATCATGCGGTCGTCCGCGAGCATCTGCGCGATGGTGTCCTGCTCCGCGTCACTGCCCGTGTTGACGCTCATGTATACAAAGTCGGAGTCGGTGTAGTAGGGAAGGAGCGTCTCAAGCACCGCCGACATCTTCTCGATATCAACGTTGAACGACGGAACGTCATTCTCGTCCTTCGAGCAGATCGTCAGGTCGAACGCGCTCCAGTATACGTCAAGTCCTATCTGACCGCCGAGCGAGTAGCCGAACACATCGTTTACATCCTTGACACCGTTACCGTTCGCGTCAACATATACCTGCGAAGCCATGTTCATTACGTTGTCGAACGTCCACGTACCCTCACGAACAAAGTTGTAGGGGCTTTCGAAGCCGTAGTCCTCGACCATCTGCATATTCGCGTATGTAACGAACGCGAGCTTAGTCAGCGACATGAAGAGGTCGCCGGTCGCGAAGAACGAACAGCCCATGATCGAACCCTGCTCCGTGTAGTACTGACTCCACCACGGCTGGTCAAGGTTCAGATATTCGGGATATTCACCGAGGAGGTTGTAATAGTTACCGTTTACACCATACTGTACCGTATCAACAGCACTTCCGACGTGTATCTGGAACTCATCGTTGCCTGCGGTGACGTTGTTATTTATAAGGGTATTTGTAGAATCGTTCAGGGTATAATCGATGATCACGCCGAGACGTTCCTCAACGGAGATATCGCGGTCGTAGACGGCATCGTTTACGACCTCACCGGTCAGCTCCTCGGCGTACATCTCACCGGTGAACCACGCCTTCTGACGAGCGAGTACCATGATGTTCGCGCCGTCGTAGTTGAGCTCGGGGAGGTCATCGGGGGTGTTCTCACGGGTAAGCTCGGTCTCCTCAACGACCTCGGCAACAGTGTCGGCAGTGGGGGTGGCGGAGGTGTCGGTGGTCTCGGCGTTCTCCGTACCCTCGGAGCAGCTGACGAGCAGGGTCTGCGAGAGCATGAGGATGGCGAGGGTCATTGTAAGCATTCGTTTTTTCATAAAACATTGCTCCTTTACCAAAAGTGATATAACAGCCGGCAACTAAGGTATAGCATAGTTGCCGATCAAAAAAAGTCGGGAAAAGTTCAATAAAAATGACGGTCTTTAACAAAAACTACGTTTGTAACTATATGTTTCTTCGGAGAAACGCACAAAATATTAATACGGTCTTCATAGTATAGCATAGTTGTCATCAAAAAGCTATTGACAATATGACAAATAATTCCCCCGATTTTTGTTCAAAACGCCAACCCGCCTGAGGCGGGGCGCATGAATCGGGGCGGCTGAGCCGCCAAGCAGTCATCGGCGTTAGTTCAGCTGAAATCGGAAAATATCACACGACAAAATTATTTGTGCAGATTTTGTCTATAGGACGTTTGTCTTGTGCAGACCAAATCCTGCACAAATGAAATTGTCGTGGTATCTTTTTCGACCTAAACTGAAAGTGCGCCGACTTCGCCTGTCGCCTCAGGCGACGCCTCCCTCCCGGAGGGAGGCGGATCGCGTTAGCGGTGGGAGGAGAATGCGTTATAATAAATATGCACAAATGAAATTGTCGTGGGATATCGTTCAATTTTAACTGAACGAACGCCGATGACTGCCCGCGGTCTCAGACCGCCTGCCTCAGACCGCCGCAGATGTCTGCACGAGTGCGAACTCTAAGAAGCGGCAAATATGCTCGTCCCAGTAGTCCCACGTGTGGTCGCCGGGGTCTTCCTCGTAGGTGTATTCGAACGGGTCTCCCTCAAGGGAACGGAAAAAGTCTCGTGTCTCGTGCGCCGCCGGAAGAAGTGGGTCTGACGAGCCTATCGAATGATATATCCTCGGACAGGGAAGACCCTCCTCAACTATCCTACGTGCGTTCCCGAATACGTCCTCCTCTGTACCCTCAAGCTCACGTCCGTCAAAGCGGATGTATGCGTACCTGTGCTTCATCGGGTCGAGCGCGTGTGTCGCTACCGGAAGCGGATGATTTACCGCCCCTGCCGACAGACAGCCTATCGCCGCGTATCGCTCGGGGTTCGCAAGCCCTATCTTCATACAGCCTGCACCACCCATCGACAGCCCTGCGATAAAGTTGTCCTCTCGCGCCCTCGAAAAGCCGAACATACCCGACAGTACCTCCGGCAGCTCATGCGCTATATAATCGTAGAATTGACCGCCGTGTACAAGGTTCGAGTAGGACGACAGCTCAACGTCCGGCATGACTACCGCCAGACCGTAGGGCGCAACGTATCTCTCGATGGACGTCCTCCTCTGCCAGATCGTGCAGTCGTCGGACATCCCGTGCAGTAGCCACAGCACGCGAAGCCGCTCCCCTGACGCTGTCTCCATTCCGATGAGTTTAGTTGACTTTTGTGGTAGAATTATGTCGCACGACACACCGCGCCCGAGTGCCGCCGAACGTAGACCTGCGTGAATGAGTGCCATGCTCAGAGCTCCTTTCTTCTCTTGCGTGTATTGCATAACATACGGAAGACACGGATATAGCTAAAGACAGACTGTATCTCACTATCCCAGTAGTGCCACGAATGCTCTCCGGACGAATCATCGTACGTCAGATCGTAGTTGAGCGCGGTCAGATGATCGCGGAACGACTTGTTGACGTCGTACAGAAAGTCCTCCGTTCCGCACCACATATAGATGTACGGACGAAGCTCGTCGTGACTGCGCTTTTCCGCGAGACTCCAAAGGTCGTTCTTCGAACCCTCAAACCGACCTATGTCGCCGAATATGTCGGAAAAATACGTGTTTTCGGGATGGTCGGGGTCGTGAAGCCAGCGCGGATCGAACGCACCCGATAGGGACGCGGCGACCGAAAAGGTCTCGGGATAGGTCAGCGCGAGCGCGACCGCACCGTAGCCGCCCATCGAATTTCCGCAGACGTAGGTGTCAAGTCGGTCGTGCGAGAGCATGGGGAAGAACGAACGGCATATCATCGGCAGCTCTTCACCTACGAATGTACGGTAATTATTGCCAAGCTCCATGTCGGTGTACCAGCCGAGGTAGGTCGTCGGCATGACGACCGCGATACCCTCGGACTCCGCGTAACGCTCGATGGAGGTCTGACGAGACCACGTGGAGTGGTCGTCTGACATACCGTGAAGAAGATAAAGTGTCGGTATCGGCTTTTTCGTGTCCTGGGGAAGTATGACGTTCATCGGCATACACATTCCGAGGACATCGGAGAAAAACCTGACCTCAAGCAGAGCCATAGCTCAAAGCCTCCTTTTATTTTTATATTTTGAGACGAGGTGCAGAACGAGCATGACGAACAGGACACCGCAGAACGCGCCACAGGTGTCGAGAAGCATATCACGTAGCATACACGCACGTCCGGGTACGAAAAATTGATGTACCTCATCGGACACCGCGTAGAGGGCGCACAGCGAGACGGAGCAGAGCAGCGTTCTGCGCGGCGCGAGGTTATAGGTAGATATCGCGGACGAAACGAGGATACCGAGCATACCGAATATGCAGAAATGCGCGGTCTTTCTGACGAGATGTGACAGTGACTCGACCGTCTCGGTCTGCGCTTCGGGGGACAGGGACTCGAAATCGTCATCGATAAATGAAAGGAACGTTCTGATAAAGCCGTCAGAGGATCCGGAGGACTCAGCGGCAGTCTCCATGGAAAAGGAGAATATAAGAGCCATCCAAAGCACTGCGGCAACGATAAACGGAATACGAAGATATTTTGGCATTGTTTACTAAATGTCGGCTGAGCCGGCAGCCTGAGACCGCCGGCAGTCATCGGCGTTCGTGAAGTTGGGATCGAAAGATATCCCACGACAATATCATTGGTGCAGATTTGGTCTGCTGAGTCGGCTGAGGCGACAGGCAGTCATCGGGCGGTCTGAGACCGCAGGCAGTCATCGGCGCACTTTCAGTTTAGAATTAAAGCTATCCCACGAGGGTGGAGTTCGCCATATTTTGTTCTTCAAGTTTGCACTGCACCTTGTCACTATAATTGACCAAAAAAGGTTTGGAAGAGGGGTTCGGGGAGGAACCTTTCCTCAAAAGGTTCCTCCCCGCTCGTCCCCCCCGAGCGTTCCCCTTATATCGTTCCGAACGCATGGATGACTATCATGTCCTCGTCCTGATCGAGACCGTGGCTTCCGTTACCGCCGTCTATCTCGTGACAGCCGTGGTCGGGAAGGTAGCCGTAGAAGGTGCGGTGACTGCCCCAGTTAGCCTTTACGGCATCGACGAGGGCAACGAAGTCGTCGGAATTGCGCTTCAGCTCCGCGAGAGCCTCCGCACTTTCGGGTGCGTGCTTGTGCATCGTTGCATCGTAGTTTCCGTTGTAGACCGTGATGAGGTCGTACTTGTCCTCCGCTATCAGCGCGAGTGCCTTTGCGTTCACCTCGTCTATCGTGTCGTAGATGAAGTAGTCGATATCACGTTCGAGGAATATCTTGGCGATACTGCAATCCGTTTCCGCGACTATGGCACAGCGTTTACCGGCGCGAACGGCGGCATCGAAGAGGGTATCGGTGGTGAGGACGGGCTTGGTGTACTTGCGTATACCGTGGATATCGGGGGTCGCGCCGGTGTACATCGAGGCGAAGCAGACGGGGGTGACGGAGGGCATGACGGACTCTATGGGGAGCTGGATATCGGTGTACTGTAGGACGGGGGCGAGCAGGTCGGTGTACTTTGGGTATAGCCAGAACGCCACGGCATCGGGGTTGTAGAGCAGAACGCGGTCGAAGGAGGCGACACCCTCGGGAAGAGCACGTCTTGCCTTTTCGAGAACTATGTCGTTGGCAGGCTCTGCGTGTTCGGGGGCATCGAAGCCCATGAGCGCGGCAACGGTCGCCGCAGTCTGCGTGATACGATATTTTGCGTACATAATATATCCTCCTGTGGTATGATATGGATGTTAGCTTTGGAGAAAGCTCAGTCTACACTAACATTATACACCAAAAAGCTCAAGAACGCAAGAGGTCGGCGGCGGTCTGAGACCGCAGACGGGCATCGGCGGCGGCGTGACACCGCAGGCATGAATCGGCGTTAGTTCAGCTGAAACTGAAAGATATCCCACGACAATATTATTGGTGCAGGTCGGCTGAGCCGACAGGCGGTCATCGGCGCACTTTCAGCTGAAATTGAAAGATATCCCACGACAATGTTATGTGTGCAGGTTTGTCTGCTGACGTAACGATTTAGCTTCACGTAGTTAAGGCTCCCTCCGGGAGGGAGCTGTCTGCGTTCGCCGCTTGTGGCGAACGCAGACTGAAGGAGAATGCGTTATAATGGATCTGAAACATAAAATTGTCGTGTGATATCTTCCAATTTCAACTTCACAAACTCCGATGTCTGTTTGCGGTCTCAGACCGCCGACCCGATGACCGCCACTTGCGTTTCTCCCATATCTATGCTATAATCTACGTACCACCACTGTCCGTTATATCTTATGCCAAAGGAGGTAGCATCGCACATAACGCCGCCTGCGGAGAGCCTGCCGTTACCTGACTCCCCAAAGGCTCATTCGATCCGGACGTCTCCTTATACGAGCCGTCCTATATAAAATGGTGACAAAATATGATAGAACTTACCGACATTTCTAAGACCTTTCGCGTGATGCGAAGAGATCCCGGCTTCAAGGAGGCAATGAAAGCCCTGTTCCACCGTGAGTATACCGAGATACACGCCCTCGACGGCATTTCGTTCCGTATAAACGACGGCGAGATGGTCGGTCTCATAGGTCCGAACGGCGCAGGAAAAAGCAGTACCGTCAAGGTCATGAGCGGCATACTTACCCCCGACCACGGCGAATGCACGATAAACGGCAGGATCCCGTGGAGGGATCGTTTGGCGCATACCGCCGATATCGGGGTCGTCTTCGGTCAGCGTTCCCAGCTCTGGTGGGACGTTCCGGTCATCGACACCTTCGAGCTCCTGCGTGACATATATAAGCTCCCCGATGCCATGTACCGCGACTCCCTCGATGAACTCGTGACCATGTTCGAGCTGTCCGACATTATTAAAACTCCGGCTCGTCAGCTCTCACTCGGTCAACGTATGCGCTGTGAGGTCGCCGCCTCGCTCCTGCATCGTCCCTCCGTCCTATTCCTCGATGAACCGACTATCGGTCTCGATGCCGTCTCCAAGATCGCGGTGCGCGAATTCGTCAAACGTGTAAATCGTGAGCGCGGAACGACCGTCCTCCTCACGACTCACGATATGCAGGACGTTGAGGCTCTCACCGAACGTATCCTCCTCATCGGAAAGGGACGTATCCTCCTCGACGGCGCACTCTCCGAGCTAAAGTCAAGAGGTTCGTCCGTTCGCCGCCTGACCGTCTTCTTCTCGAACGGATCGATATCGCCGATGGACGGAGTCGAGGTGCAGAGCTGTGAGAACGGCCACGCCGTCTGCCTCGTCGATACCGACCGTACCTCCGTCTCAAGCGTGATAGCACAGCTGTCGAACACACTTTCCGTGACCGACCTGTCAGTCGAGGGCGTGACGGCGGACGAGCTTGTCGTGTCTCTGTATAAGGAGTTCGCGATATGAGAAAATACCTGACGTTCTTTCGACTGCGCTTCATCGGTGAGCTACAGTACCGCGTGGCGGCACTCGCCGGACTTGCGACACAGTTTGCGTGGGGCTTTCTCTACATCCTTTTGTACTCCGCGTTCTACAGGGCTTCGCCGGACT
This sequence comes from uncultured Ruminococcus sp., assembly GCA_964431775.1. Classification (GTDB taxonomy): domain Bacteria; phylum Bacillota; class Clostridia; order Oscillospirales; family CAG-272; genus UMGS1696. Next base: position 11,303 of record CAYSKU010000021.1, read on the forward strand.
CGTTCCCGATGGAATTCTCTCAGCTCTCCTCCTACGTGTGGCTACAGCAGGCGTTTCTTGCGATGTTCATGAGCTGGTACTACGACAGTGAGCTGCTCGGCATGATCTCCGGCGGCACTATAGCCTACGAGCTTGTCAGACCGCTCGATATCTACATATTGTGGTTCACGAGGACTGTAGCCTCAAGATGTGCGCGTGCATTGCTTCGCTGTGGTCCGATACTGATCGTTGCGTTCCTGCTTCCGTCCCCCTACGGCATGACACTGCCGCCCGATATCCTCCACGCGGTCATGTTCGTTCTGACGATGCTTCTCGGAATGCTCGTCGTGACGGCGTTCTCGATGCTCGTCTACTGCTCCTGCTTCTATACCGTGGATCCTCAGGGCGTGCGTATCGCGATGCAGTCCCTCGCGGACTTTCTCTCCGGCGGTGAGATACCGCTCCCGTTCCTGCCCGATACCCTACGACGTATAATAGAGCTGACTCCCTTCGGGGTCATGCAGAACCTGCCGTACCGTATCTACAGCGGAAATATCGCAGGTGCGGAGCTTTGGTCTCTCGTGCTGATGCAGGTATTCTGGCTCGTGACGTTGACGTTTGTCGGATGGATATGGATGCAAAAGGCACTGAAAAGGGTAGTAGTACAGGGGGGATAAAGAGATGAAGCTTTATTTACGATATTTTACGATACACATAAAGGCACAGCTGCAATACAAGGTCTCTCTGCTCTTTACGATGCTCGGGCAGCTGATAACGTCATTCTCTGCATTCGTTGGGATATTCTTCCTTATGAGACGTTTTCACGCGGTAGAGGGCTTTACGGCATACGAGGTGCTGCTTTGCTTTGCGGCGGTGCTTATGGCGTTCTCGATAGCGGAATGCTTTGCGAGGGGCTTTGACCGTTTCGCGCCGATGCTGGGGAACGGAGAATTCGACCGTATCCTGCTCCGTCCGAGAGGGCTGATATTGCAGGTGCTCGGGTCGAAGATAGAGTTCAGCCGACTGGGACGTTTTCTGCAAGCCGCGCTGACGTTCTGCGTGATAATACCGCGCTGTGGCATCGAGTGGAAGCTCGACAAGGTCGCGGTGCTGGTGATGATGGTGCTTGGAGCGGCGGTAGTATTTTCCGGACTGTTCCTGCTGTACGCGGCGATCTGCTTTTTCACAACGGAGGGGCTTGAGTTCATGAACATCTTCACGGACGGAGGGCGGCAGTTTGGGGCGTATCCGCTGTCGGTCTACGGAGAGGGAGTGCTTCGGTTCTACACCTATGTAATACCTCTTGCGCTGTGTCAATACTATCCGCTGCTATACCTCACGGGTCGCACGACAGAAGCATACACTGCGTTATTGCCGCTGTTCTCGCTCGTCTTTCTCATCCCCTGCTATCTCGTTTGGCGTCTCGGCATCCGCCGCTACACCTCCACCGGTTCATAAGGCGGCGTGACACCGCGGTTTTACGTGGATATTACAAAAGGGGGAGAGAGGACTTTACATATTTTGAGTATAATCGTAGATGTGAACGAAAGCTCACAAAATGCTCTACGTCAAATGAATATGTAAAGGAGAATATGTATGAGGATCGGTAAGAACGCGGTGTTCGCCGCAACACTCGCAGTCACAGCACTTCTTTCGGCTTGCACTTCAAACGGAGGCTCGGTCTCAACGGACGGCTCGACCTCTATGAGTAAGGTCATCGGCGCACTCGGCGAAGCCTTCGAGTCGGATCGCGGTATCAAGGTCACCTATAGCCCCACAGGCTCGGGCAGCGGTATACAGGCAGTCTCGAACGGTCGATGCGATATAGGTCTCTCCTCTCGTGAACTTAGACCCGAGGAGATAGAGAACGGTCTCTCCTCGACCGTCCTTGCTTATGATGGTATCTCTATAATCGTCAATCCCGATAATACGACCGCGGACCTCTCGACAGAGCAGCTTGCCGACATATATACGGGCGCGATCACCGACTGGAGCGAGCTTGGCGGCGCGGAGGGCGAGATAGTCGTTATCGGACGTGAAGCAAACTCCGGTACACGTGACGGCTTCGAAACGATCACCGGCACGACCGACCGCTGTACCTATCGTCAGGAGCTGTCCTCGAACGGAGATGTCGTCGCGACTGTCGCAAATAACCCGAATGCTATAGGCTACGCCTCAATGTCCGCAGTAAAGGACAGCGTGAAGACCCTCACGATAGACGGTGTCGCGCCGAACGAGGAGACAGTGCGTGACGGAAGCTACGCCGTACAACGTCCATTCGTTCTCGTCACCAAAAATGATGCGGTGCTGTCGGCTGAGGCGCAGAGCTTCTTCGACTACGCTATTTCCGAAAACGCAAGAGAGGTCATAGCCTCCGCAGGGGTCGTTCCGGCAAACTGAGCATATGAAGAAAACGAAGAACAAGATAAGCCTCCTCGAGACGGTGGTACACGGCGCGTTCCTTGCCGCAGGCTTCGTGACAGTCGCGTGTGTCCTGCTCATCTCCGTCTACCTCATAGTCTCCGGTATCCCTGCCATACGTGAGATCGGACTTGCAGACTTTCTTTTCGGCAAAAGATGGGCGTCCTCCGCAGAGGAGCCGAGCTTCGGCATCCTTCCGTTCCTCTTGACGAGCGTTTACGGTACAGCCGGAGCGATCGTTATCGGTGTTCCGATAGGCTTCTTTACGGCTGTCTACCTATCAAAGCTCGCACCGAACGGCGTAAAGCGCGTGATGAGCCACGCAGTCAGCCTCCTTGCAGGTATCCCCTCAGTGGTGTACGGTCTTGTCGGAATGATGACCCTCGTTCCGGCTGTCCGACAGCTCTTCGATCTGCCGGACGGCGCAGGTCTTCTATCGGCAACTGTCGTGCTTGCGGTCATGATACTTCCGTCTATCGTAAAGGTCTCGATGACCGCACTCGAGGCTGTCCCACAGGAGTACGAGGACGCCTCGCTTGCACTTGGCGCGACAGAGGTCGAGACGTATTTCAGAGTGAGCGTTCCGGCGGCACGGAGCGGTATCGTTACAGCAGTAGTGCTTGGCGTGGGACGTGCTGTCGGGGAGGCTATGGCGGTCATGATGGTGTGCGGAAGCGCACCGAATATGCCGACCTCACCGTTCGAGAGCGTACACTTTTTGACCACCGTCATCGGAAGTGAGATGGCGTACTCACAGGGTCTGCAAAGACAGGCACTCTTTTCGATAGCCCTCGTGCTGTTCTTCTTCATCATGCTGATAGGTGCGGTCACGAACCTCTTTTTCAAGGGAGGACATAAAAATTGAAGTCACATGATAACAAAGGCACGAGACGACTGTATGCGTTTGCCATGCGTACTCTCATGCTCGTCTCGGTCGCACTGACCGCCGCGCTCGTGCTGTTCCTGCTCATCTACGTGGCGGTGCGCGGACTGCCCGGCATAACGTGGGAATTTCTTTCTACGGGTGTCAGCTACAGTGAGAACAGGATAGGCATACTTCCGAACATACTGAACACCGTCTACGTCATAATCGCGACTCTCGCGCTCGTGATACCTCTCGGGGGCGGCGCGGCAGTCTATCTCAGCGAATACGCAACGAACCGTCATCTCGTTTCGGTCATCGAATACGCGGCAGAGACTCTCTCCGGTATACCGTCCGTCATATACGGTCTCGTAGGTATGCTGCTCTTTTCGAACAGACTCGGCTCGTGCCTTCTTGCAGGAAGTCTTACACTTGTCATAATGAACCTGCCGACCGTCATGAGAACGACACGTGAGAGTTTGAAAACCGTTCCGGCAGGGGAACGCGAGGGAGCGTTCGCACTCGGAGCCGGAAGGTGGCGTGTCATACGTACGATCGTCATACCCGGCTGTATAGACGGTGTAGTGACAGGCTGTATACTGTCGGTCGGGCGTATCATGGGTGAGTCGGCGGCACTTCTGTTTACCGCAGGCTTCGCAAATACGTTGAACGGCTTTTTCGAGGGAATGACGAGTGCCGGCTCTACACTTAGCGTAGCACTGTATTCCTATGCAAAGACAGACGGCGAATTCGAGGTGGCATTTGCGATAGCGGCAGTGCTTATGATATTGTCGGTCGTGATCGACCTGTCGGCAGACATGGTCGGAAAACGCTTAAAGGGGGATAGAGGTCGATGAACATACTGACGTCAAAGGAGCTCTGCCTGTGGTACGGAAGCACGCAGGCGTTAAGGAGCATAAGCATGGAGATACCCGAGCATAGTATAACCGCGCTGATCGGACCGTCGGGGTGCGGAAAATCAACGTTTTTGAAGACCCTCGACCGTATGAACGACCTTGTCCCGAGCGTTCGTATCACGGGACAGGTGCTGTATCGCGGCGAGGATATATATTCACCACGCACGGACGTAAGTCAGCTCAGACGACAGGTCGGTATGGTATTTCAAAAGCCGAATCCGTTCCCGATGAGCATATACGATAACGTCGCCTACGGACCGCGCACACACGGCATAAGGTCGCGTGTACAGCTTGACGAGATAGTAGAGCGTTCGCTCCGTGCGGCGGCGATATGGGACGAGACGAAGGACAGACTAAAAAAGAACGCCCTCGGAATGTCGGGCGGTCAGCAGCAGAGACTGTGCATCGCACGTGCGCTTGCGGTCGAGCCGCAGGTGCTTCTGATGGACGAGCCGACCTCCGCACTCGACCCGATCTCGACCTCTAAGATAGAGGAGCTCGTCATATCGTTAAAGGAAAGATATACCATAGTAACGGTAACTCACAATATGCAGCAGGCGGTGCGTATCTCCGACAGGACTGCGTTCTTCCTCCTCGGTGAGCTGATCGAATACGGTGACACGGAGGAGCTGTTCTCGTCTCCGACAGACAAGCGCACCGAGGACTACATAACCGGGAGGTTTGGATAATGAGAAGTCGGCTCGATGAGCAGCTCGAGCTGCTCGACCACGAGATGATAGAGCTTGGCGCACTTTGCGAGGAGGTCATAGCACTTGCGACCTCCGCACTGACGGAGGGAAGTCGTGTGCTTGCCGAGCGTGTCGCACCGCGTGACAAGGAGATAGACCGCAAGGAGCGTGACATAGAGGCACTTTGCATGAAGCTGCTCCTGCTACAGCAGCCTGTCGCACGAGATCTCAGGCAGATATCGGCGGCACTCAAGATGATAACCGACATGGAGCGGATAGGAGATCAGGCAGAGGATATCGCGGAGATAATACCGTTCCTCAACGGACATACCGCAGTCGATCATACACAGCTTCGCGAGATGGCGGCAAATACGATAAAAATGGTGACGGACAGCGTTGACGCATACGTAAAGCGTGACGTTGAGCTTGCACGTGCCGTAATAGAGCATGACGATATCGTTGACGGTGAGTTCCTTTCCGTAAAGAGACAGCTCACGGAGCTTATCGCGGAGGATCCAAAAAACGGCGAGTACGCACTCGACCTTCTGATGATCGCAAAGTATCTCGAACGTATCGGCGACCACGCGACGAACCTTGCGGAATGGGTCATATACGCCGTGACAGGCGTACACAGGAGCGAGGAGGTAGGAGAATGATCTGGTGCGTTGAGGATGATGCCGCGATACGCGATATCGAGCTTTATGCACTTTCGCAGACCGGCTTTGAGGCACGTGGCTTCGAGGATGGCACTACGTTTTTAGAAGCACTAAAGAAGGAGAGACCGGAGCTGGTCGTTCTTGACGTTATGCTCCCGGGAATAGACGGAGTAGAGCTTTTGCGGCGGATACGTGCCGACAGTCGTCTATCCGACCTGCCCGTCATCATGGCAACGGCCAAGGGCGCGGAGTACGACAAGATACAGAGCCTCGACCTCGGTGCGGACGACTATGTCGTAAAGCCGTTCGGGGTGATGGAGCTGATCTCACGCATCAAGGCGGTGCTTCGCAGAATGCATGAG
>CAYSKU010000022.1:0-1785 GCA_964431775.1 uncultured Ruminococcus sp.
TGAGTAGGAGAGACATCCCACGACAATGTTATTTGTGCAGGTCGGCTGAGCCGCCGGACACTTATCGGCGTTAGTTCAGCCGAAATCGAACGATATCCCACGACAATGACATTTGTACAAGTCGGCTGACGTAACGCCCTAGTTGAATGTAGATAAGGCTCCCTCCCTGAGGGAGCCTTATTCACGTGAAGCCGATACGAAAGAATACGAAAAATATCATGTCAGCAGACCAAGTCTGCACAAACTACATTGTCGTGGGTCATCTTTCAACCTCTCCTGAAAGTGCGCCGATGACCGCTTGTCGCCTCAGGCGACCCGATGACTGCTTGTCGGCTCAGCCGACCCGCCGACCTCAGGCAGGTTTAATCGTTCTTTAATAAAGCTTAATTTTGCTCTCATTGACTTGAAGTGCCGAAAGACGTATAATATCAACAGAAAAATTCATAATACATGATCAAAGGTGCTTCCAATGAGATCCATATATATCATCCTCACCCGCTCGACCTCGATACCCTCTCGCGTGATCGGACTTTTCACAAACGAACCGTTCACCCATGTCTCCATCGCCTTCGAGAGAGACCTTAACGTTATGTACAGCTTCGCACGTCTCTACTCCGCAATGCCGCTTCCGGCAGGTCTCACGGAGGAGCATCTCGACTGCGGCTTCTATAAAAAGCAGGGCGATATCCCCTGCGCCATACTTCGCCTCGACGTGACCGATAGGGTCTTCTTCCGCATCAAGGATCGCGTGTACCGTATGCTCCAAAGACGCCGCGACTACAGATATAGTATGCTCGGTCTCATCATGTGTAAGCTCAATATCCCCTTCGAGCTGCCAAACCGCTTCTTCTGCTCACAGTTCGTCGGCTCACTCCTCAATGACAGCGGCGCACTTACCCTCCCAAAGCCTGCTTCACTTATGCACCCCTCCGACTTTCGCTCCGTAAACGGTCTGACCCTCCTCTATGACGGCGTTCTCTCCGAGCTCCGCGCCGAGCATCCGCTCACCCTCGAGCATACTCAGCTCTCCGCTTGAACCGCGACAACAAAAAACGACCCTCACGGGATCGTTTTTTTATTTTGTCGTATACCTGTGCCGTAACGCATCAGTGGCGCGAACGCCATATGCCGGAGCGTATCACCTCGACTACCGCACAGAGCGGAAATATCAGCCACGAGTACGCCCACGCAAAGCCGCCCACCGTAAAGCTGTAGAGAAAATACAGTATGACACACCCGAGCCACAGAACACCCGAAAAGTCCTCGTGCAGTACCTCCTCGAGCGAAATGCCCTTCGTACACTTTCGTATCATGTCGAATATCACAGACCCGATCGAGGCGTACAGAAATATCAGCCACGTAAGATGCCAGTGTCCGAACGCAAAGCTGATCGCAAAATACAGAACTACCGTCAGTATCCACATACAGGCTTCGATCGAATCAAGTATCGCCTTCGCCTTCTTCGAGCGGCGTTCACGCTCGCGCTTCTCCGCTCGCTCACCGCTCTTCTCCGACTCACGTATACCATCGAATATCTTCTTTATCTTGTCAACGTTCGTCAGAAGCTCACGGTATGCGTCAAGCTCACCTTGTCCCTTTGAGACACGACTGTCGAATTCCTCCTCGACCTTTTTCGCAAGCTCCTCGATCTCCTCAGAGGCTGCCTCCGCACCCCCCTGAGACTCGAACATCGCTTCGAGCTTCTTTCTCAGTTCCTTTTTGATCATAATGCGGACTCTCCCATCGTACCCGGCATAAATGTATCAGTTTGCATCACTCATCTTA
>CAYSKU010000022.1:1795-17140 GCA_964431775.1 uncultured Ruminococcus sp.
CCAGTTCAAGCCGTAGTCGTCGTAAATGTATGTGTCATCGGGCAGGAAGAACGCATCCTCTGCGAAAACGTCACCGCTTCCGCATCTCATCGAGGTGCTGTAGCGTCCCCTGTATACCGCAACGTGAACGTGCTTTCCGGAGGATACGCCAAAGTCACCGCTGTCGTAGAAATAGTCTCCCTGTCGATAGCCCTGACCGACCTCAAGGTCGGAGATGTCGTTGTCATGCAGGAAGCATACCGTCATGTAGTCGTAGGTCCCGTCAGCGTAAAGCACCGGTGCGTTGCTCTGGAACCATACCGCGTTACAGGATATCTCCGTCGCATCGATACGGACGATCTGTCCGTTGAACGGTGCGCGGACAGCCCTCTCCATCGGCTGTATGTCGAGTGCGTTCTGCTCCATGTGGGAGTAATCGTCAAACGCACCCTGCGTCACCACGAGAGACTCCGCAACGAATACCGCAAGCTCGCGTCCCGCCGAGTTCATGATGCCCTGCCGCTCGAAGCTCCACGTCTGCGCCCCCGCCGAGAGCGTGTTCACGAACCCCACCCTCGCGCCGTTTTTGTCAGGCTCGGAGCAGGACAGACACTGCCCGTCGTTCTTTGCGGAAACGATGTACCATGAGCCGTCAGCCGAACCCTCTATGTAAAATTCCATCGCGTTCTCGGACGTTGAGCTGTATAGCCCCGCCTCGACCCCGTTCGCCGTACCGATGACTCGCCCGAAGCCGCTTCGTGAAGCCGCAGAATACAGATAATACGTGCCGCGCTCCGTCCGCTCGATACGGAAGGTCTGCGTAATGTCGTCGGTCGGCTCCCAAACGGTCACGCCGACCCCCTCGTGGTCGGTGTTCGCACCGGTCGAGGCAACGTTCAACGCCATGCTTCCGTCAGTCGAGGTTATCGAATAGAAGCCGTCCGGAAGTATCCAGTCTATACTGTAGCCGACCGCCTCGAGAAAGGTGTCGGTCTCCTGCTTGTCATCGCTCCACAGCATGAATACCGCATCACGGTAGTCGAGCCTTCCGGCTTCGACCATTGTGTCGGACATGACACGCCGCGAACCCTTGACGGTCGTTCGAAGTGTGTTGTACATCGAAAGGACAGCATCTCCGCGAGTCAGCGGAGCATCCTCCTCGGTCACGCATATACCTATGCTCCGACCGTGATCGGCGGCATTCGCGTAGGAATAGTCACCGTGCTTCATACGATAGCCGAGCGAATACAGCATATACGTCGTGAACCTCTCGGGAGTCTCGGCAAAGCTCGGCTCGAACATCGGTCCGAACACACCGTCGAGCAGATCGTCGAGCAAGCCGAGCGAATAGAGATACCCGACATAGGCGGATGCCCATTCGGGAACGTCGTAGAACGGATGAGCGTACTTCATACGGATAGCGGTCTCCTCCATCCCCATCATACGTACCGCCAGCACCGCCGCCTCGATCCTCGTAAGACCCTTTTCGAGCGCGAAATCGATACCGCCGTTCTCGTTTACACCTGTTCCGTTCAGCATACCGAGGTAGTAGAGACGAAGTGCCGCCTCCTCACGTGAGAGCTCGACCCCGGCGGCGATCTCCGAATCGAGCGTTTTTTCGAGTCCGCTCTTCTCGGCGGCTGCCGTACCGGTGACCATAACAGTGGGAAGCATAAGTACCGCTAAGACCGCAGAAACGGTGCGTAACAGCTTACCTTTAAGACTCATGATATCCTCCAAACGGTGCGCGTACAGCAGCGCATCGTTTTTTTGACGTAATGTTGTTATAAAAAGTCACGAGACCGACTTTTTTTCAAAAAAGCCCACAGTCCCATTGTTCATTACTATATATTATACCTCATAATTTCCTTTCCGTCAACCATAATATTTGCGCAGACAGCGGCTGAGCCGGCTGACGTTTTGTCCTTAGCAGACCGCACGTAAGGAAAAGAAGTAGGGAACGCCGAGACGTTCCCTACCTTATAAAATTACGTAAAGCTTGCACTTTACAAACAGTCAGCAGACGATCCTGCACCAATAACATTGTCGTGGGATATCTTCCAATCCCGGCTGCACGTGTGCCGATGACCGCCTGCGGCGTCACGCCGCCCTTAGTTGAAGAATTCCATCATCATGCCGAGCTTTTTGTTGATGGCCTTGGTCTGCTTCTGGAGAGAGGACGCAAGATTTATGTCCTTCGAGTATATCTGATTACGGAACATATACGGGAGATTCGAGAGATACGTGCCAAACTGGAACGCGAACTCACACTGACGACCGTCCATGATAAGATCGACCATCTGCGCGGTCTCGGCATCCTCGGAATACTTGTTCTTCAGAGCTGTGTCATAGTATACGGGGAACACGGTCTTGTAGGACTCCGCGTTCAGAGCCTCCATGATGATACCCATGAAGTCGTAGCGTTCCTCGGGAAGCGTCTTCGGTACTCCGAATACGGAGAACTGATCCATGGAGATGGTGTAGTAGTTCTCCTGCGCCTCATCGTACTTGGGGTACGGCAGGATACCGTATGCGTAGTCAACGTCACGAAGCTCGTTGAATGCGGATTCGAACATGAGCTGCATGATACCGACTCTGCCGGACGTGTTCTGCGCCTTGCCCTCATCCTCGGAAGCAAAGTGATATGCACCGTTGTTTCCGGTAAGATGGTTGATGATCTTCTCAAGTGCCGTGTAGACCTTTTCCGTTCCGAGCGTAACGCTTACGGTGTTGGTCTCCGGATCGTAGGAGGTCAGATGCTCACCTATCGCATCTACCCATACGTCCGTTCCGTGATATACCCAGAAGCCGTAGCCGAAGGTATCTCCTACGCTCTTCTGACCGTCACCGTTCGTATCCTCGTAGATGTTGCCGGTTATCTCGATGAACCTGTCGAGAGTCCAGCCCCCCTCAAATACGATGTTGTATAGGTCGGTCGGCGTGTAGCCGTAGTTCGACATCAGATCCTGATTGAAAAACTCGGCAAAGGTGTAGGTCAGAGCCGTGATCGAAAGGTCGCCCATTATGCAGAACAGCTTTCCGTTGATGGTCGCACCGTCGTTCGACAGCTGGTTCCACCACGGCTTCGACTGATCTATGTAAGGCATATCGTTCCAGTTGAGGTACGAGCCTGCCGTGATCGGCACGGACGAAACGTACTGGTGATGCTCAACTATCTCACAACCATCCTCACCTGCCGTCACGAGCGTGCCGACCTCCGTCTGGGGAGATGTGGATATGATGGTCGCTATCTTCGTATCAAAGCGTTCCTCGATGCCGAGATTACGGTTGTAGACCGCGTCACTCGTTGCTTCACCTGTCAGCTCATCGGAAACGAACTGGAACTTCTTCTGCTCCGACGTAAGGATCCTGAATTCCCTTCCGTCAAATTTCTGATCGGGGAGATCGTCGGGGATGGCTAGACGCGCCTCCGCGTCGGACAGCTCCTCCACAGTCTCCGCAGCCGCTTCCTCCCCTGCCTCGGGAGTGGTGGTCGCAACGGTGTCATTGTTTACCGTTTCTTCGTTTACAGAGTTCTCCGAGCAGGCGGTGAACGTGGGAAGAAGCATAAGCATCGTCAGAACGAACGTAAGGACTCTCTTTTTCATGCTGTTTTCTCCTGCGGTGTGTGCGACACCTCGCCGCACACACCATTTTTCCGTAGATTAGATAGATCTTGCCGAATTACTTTTCGATAGCCGCTTTTCTCGACATGATGCGATGGAGTCTGTCGAGATCGAACTTTGCACGGCGGTCAAAGGCGTAGATACCGTTCTTTTCCTGGTATACGTCGGTGAGCTGAGTGTAGCAGAACGCACACATCTTCGGGTTGTCGAGCAGAACGTTGATAAGTCCCTCGAAACGCTCGTAGAACTCGTCAAGGGTCTTCGGTGCCTGACCGTAGCCCCATGCCGCACTCGGATCCTCGTCTATGTTCCAGTACGTGCCGCCGAACTCGGATACGAAGTACGGCTGACCCTCATACTTTTCATGCTGAGGATTGTTTACGAACAGCTCACCCTCGCCGGTCTCGAGCCACTCGAACGCCTTCTTGAAGGTCTCGGGGTTCTGATCGTAGTTGTGAACGTCGTAGATGTCGGTGATGACGTGAACGTAGCCGGAGGTATCGATGATCGGGCGCATGGGATCGACCGCACGTGTCGCCTGATAAACGGTGCGGAACACATCCTTGTTGCGGCGGATACCGGTCTCGTTGAAGGGACACCAGCCGACAACGGACGGATGGTTGTAGTCACGCTCCATCTCGGTCAGCCACTCGGGAAGGATGGAGAGGAGAGACGCCGGGTTCGACTCGTCAAGACCCCAGTTCGGGAACTCGTCCCAAAGGAGATAGCCCATACGGTCTGCATGGTAAAGGAATCTCGGCTCGAATATCTTCATGTGCATTCTCGCACCGTTGAAGCCGGCTGCCTTGGAGAGCTCGATATCGTGTGCAAGATCCTCGTCCTTCGAAGCCGTGTAGATACCGTCCGGGAAGTAGCCCTGGTCGAGAACGAGTCTCTGATATACGGGCTTGTGGTTGATCTCGATAGCGTAGCCGTTGATCGCAACGCTTCTCATACCGAAGTACGAGGTAACGGTGTCGTCTCCTGCGGTGACGCGGAGGTCGTACAGGTTCGGCTCGTCGAGAGACCAGAGCTTCGCCTCGGGTATTGCGATCGAGAACTGCGCGTACTTGCCGAGTACCGGCGCGGTAGTCGTGCCTACGACCTCGCCACCGAAGGAAGCCTCAGCCGTAACGCTCGAAACACCGGAGTTCTCACCCTCAAGAGTAACGACAACGTCAAGCTTGCCCGCATCGATGTCGGGAGTGAGCTTCAGGTTCTTTACGTAGTTGCAGGGAACATATTCCATCCAAACGGTCTGCCAGATACCGGTGCAGCGTGTGTAGTGACAGCCACAGTTGTAGTAGCTGTGATATACCTGCTTACCTGTCGGCTGGAGCGGATCGTGACCGATGTCCTCTGCGAAGACGGAGAGAACGTTCTCGCCGTCGTTCAGGTACTTCGTTACATCCACAGTAAAGGGGGTGTAGCCGCCGCGATGCGTAGCTGCAAGCTTACCGTTCACGCGGATCTCGGAATAGTAATCGACCGCGCCGAAGTGGATGAGGATACGTCCGGACTTCTTGCACCAGCCCTCGGGCAGGGTGAACGTGCGGCGATACCAGCAAGCCGGAATGAAATCGACGTACTCGATGCCGGAGAGCTTTGATTCGGGAACGAACGGAACTACGATCTCGCGCTCGTAGGTCGGTGCCTCCCACATCTTTCTCTCACGTCCGGAATTACCGAAGTCGAAGGCAAATTCCCACGTACCGTTGAGATTTACCCATGAGTCCTCTCCGCGCACGAGAGTCGGGCGGGGATATTCTGGTCTCGGAATAGACATTATTCTGTCCTCCTGTATAAAAAAATTTTGTTTTCCTGTTTACCTGTGATATACGATATCACTTGACATCATCCGTATAGATACCGGTGATGCCCATGTCAAAATACGGCTGCTGCTCCGTATCACCGTTCACGGTGTGGATATACAGAGGAGTGCCGGAGGAGAGCATACCGTCAACGTAGCCGTCAACGGAGCATAGCTCGTAGGAGAACGTAAAGCCAACGAGCGGATGCGTTCCTGCAAATTCTCCGAGAGACCTCCAGTCCACCTTCGGCGACCAGTCGAGACGATACAGCGTGTAGATCACGTACTCGAAGCCGAGCTCACGCACGGCGTCGTATTCGTCCTCCGAATATATCTGTACGATAAAGCGATCCTTTAGGTCGGGCGCGTACTCCGCGATCGCCGTTATACCTGCGATATTGTCATCCTTTATGTCGGTAACGATGTACAGCCCGTCGTTCTCACGCAGAAGCTCGACAACGTCACCGAGCCAGATCGGCGTAAAATTGCGGTATATTTTACAATCGAGGAATTCCTCGAGCGTGAGCGGAACGTTGTTCGTTATCTCGTCGGCGTACTCCGTGTACCAGTCGTGGATACACGCAAGGTAGCCGTCGGAGGTGAAGTTGAAGTCAAGCTCAACGACCTCACAGCCCGCCTCGATGCACTGCTGCATACCCTCAAGAGAGTTCGAGCCGTCATAGGTTCGTGTGACTCCGTCACGGTCAACTCCCGTAAGCCGTCCTGCCGCGTGGATGATGTAGCGCATAGCCTCTCTGACAGACTCGACCTCCGCCGTATCTGTGTACGTGTACCGGGGCTCGACCACCTTCGCTTCGGCGTTTCCGCAGGAGAGCAGCAGCACAGCCGAAAGTATAGCGCAGACCGCACTTTTCAGTTTCATATGAGAGCCTCCATAGACCTCGAAAGGCGGAGGAACTCCCATTCCTCCGCCTACCGATCTCAAATGTTATTCGGTTGCTTACTCAGCATCGTCAGCGTCAGCTTCATCCTCAGCCTCTTCGAGAAGAGCGCGGATGGAGAGACCTACCTGATGGTTCTCGTTGTTGATGGAGGTGATCTTAGCGGTAACTACCTGACCTACCTCGAGTACCTCGTCGGGCTTAGCGATCTTGTGGTCTGCGATCTGGCTGATGTGGATCAGACCGTCACAGCCGGGAACGATCTCTGCGAATGCGCCGAAGGGCATAAGGCTTACTACCTTTACCTCAACAACGTCACCCTCTGCGTACTTGCTCGTGAAGATGTACCAGGGGTTCATCTCTTCGGTCTTGTAGCCGAGAGAGATCCTGCCCTTTTCACGGTCGAACGCCTTAACGTATACGTGGATCTTGTCACCGATGGAAACGACATCGGAGGGATGTCTTACACGTCTCCAGGAGAGCTCGGACGTGTGTACCATACCGTCTACGCCGCCGAGATCGACGAACGCGCCGAAATCGGTAAGGCTCTTGACTTCACCGTCGTATTCCTTGCCCTCTTCGATCTCTGCCCAGAAAGCATCCTCACGAGCCTTGCGCTCCTCGCGGAGTACGGCACGGATGGAGGCGTAGGCTCTTCTGCGACCCTCGCCCTGCTTGATCTCGATGATCTTTACCTTCTGAACGGTGTTGAGAAGGGTAGCAAGATCGCCGTCCTTCGGAACGCCGGTGAGGGATGCGGGGATGAATACGCGAACGGAGTTGATGTTGATGATAACGCCGCCCTTTACGACCTCAACGATCTTACCCTCAAGGGTCTCGCCGCTCTCGCTTGCTGCAACGATACCGAGCCAGTTAGCCTCGGAGTCAACTCTGGTCTTGTCGAGAGTTGCGATACCGTCGATGTCACTTACCTTGATGACCTTAGCCTTGACAACGTCTCCGAGCTTGTAGATCTCATCAAGCTTCGCCTGCGGATCGGAGGTCGCCTTATCGTGTGCGATGACACCGGTGGTCTTCGTACCGAGATCGAGATGGATCTCGTTCGGATAGATGGCGGTAACTACGCCTTCGACGATATCTCCTGTATTTAAAGTTTTGATGGACGCTTCGAGAAGCTCGGCAAATGTCTGCTCATTCATGGTTTGATATACCTCCTGTATTAAACTGTACGGTGTCGATGCACCGGCAGTTATTGACATAATATTATGTGGTTCGACACGTATGTGCTTACAGTCTTCTGCGCCGCCCACAAAATATACATTCCTGCAATACTTGGCTGAAATATCACGGAGCTTCCCTGAATTCGAGCTGTCTGAACTTCCGATAACCAGCATAATATCGGACTCTCGGGCAAGGCTGGCTGCTTCTTCCTGACGTAATTGTGTCACCTTACATATTGTATCAAAAATCTTTGCGTTTGTATAGTCCTTTTTGATAAAATTTATACTTTTTTTCCATTCCGATAATTTTTGTGTAGTTTGCGCCGCTATAGCTATGGATCTTGCACAATTTTCATTCACACTATATAACTTTAGCCACGCTTCAAGCTCGTCTGCATCAGCCAAAACGGCTTTTTCGCCCACCGCACAGCTCATTATGCCCTCGACCTCGGGATGAGTAGCCGAGCCGAGCAGGAGGAACACACGTCCCTCGCCCGAATTTTCGCGTGCTATACGCCGCACCTTCTCGACGTAGGGGCAGGTGCAGTCAAGGAGCGTGAAGCCGTCACAGCGCGCCTCACAGTCGCGAAGGGTCTCGACTATGTCGTATAGCTCTCCGTGTGCGCGGATCACCACCGATATACGCTCACCGCTCTCGGCGGCACGTATGATCTCCGGAACGTCGTCACGCGATATCTCCTCGACTCCGCGTGACCTTATCTGCTCGATGTAGTGATCGTTGTGGATGATACGTCCGAGCGTACACACACGTCTGCCGAGTCCCTCGACCCGCGCCCTCTCGATCTCCGCTTCAAGTGCCTCCGTTGCACCTCGAACCCCGAAGCAGAAGCCGGCGTGCTTTGCTATCCTTATCTCCATATCATTCCTCCGCTACGGGGGGAAGGGTCGCCTCGTCACCGTATTTCAGAGCGCATATGTGACGGAAGACTATGCGTGAGGCCTCCGTGTACTCCGTCATACCTCCCTTATTAAAGGAAAGCTCCTCGAAGCTCACCGGACGACCGAACGTCACGATGTTCTTTTGCAGTATCCTCGTCTTTCCCCTCCGACTGTCGAGGAAGACCGGCACGACCGACGCCTTCGTGTGGTACGCTATCATACCGACGCCGGACTTTACCTCCGTTTCGCGTGGGTCTACCCCACCGTAACGGTGTCCCTGCGGAAATATCCCTATAAGCTCACCCTGCTCGATCAGCTCGAACGTCCGCTTGATGCTTCCGACGTCCGCGCCGCCGCGCTTGACCGGGTACGCACCCAGCGCACGGATGAGCGGAGCGAGTATCGGTATCTTGAACAGCTCCTGCTTTGCCATGTAGCGCACCTGACGTGTCGAGGCAGCCGAGATCACCAAAACGTCCGAGAACGCCGTGTGGTTCGAGGCAAGTATCGCGCCCGACTCCGGTATGTTCTCGACACCGTGCGCCTCGATACGGTATATCGCCGATACGCCCGGCTTGAAGATCTTGTATATCCATTGATAAAAGGTCATGTCTGCCGCTCCTCTATCCCTCGCGATAACGCTTCATCCGACCGATTATGTACTCGGCGCACTCCTCGGCATCGTAGTCACCGTTATCGAAGATGACGGCATCGTCTGCCGGACGGAGGGGCGCGGTCTTACGCTCACTGTCCTGCTTGTCACGTGCCACGATAGCCGACAGCACCTCGTCATAGGAGACGTCGATACCGCGTCTGCGCTGCTCGTCGTAACGTCTCCTTGCACGCACCTCAGCCGAAGCCGTCATGAATATCTTCACCTCAGCCTCGGGCATGATGACCGTTCCGATATCGCGACCGTCCATTATGACACCGCCCTCACGTGCAAGCCTCCTCTGCATATCGAGCAGGTACGCACGTACCTCGGGTATCTTCGAGACTGCCGAGGCGTAGACGGAGGCGTTCTCCGTCCTGATACGCTCACCGACCGGCTCACCGTTCAGAAGCACACACTGCACACCGTCACGGTACGTAAGTCGAACGTCGAGCTTATCGAGAAGTGCGACTATCCCCTCCGTATCCTCAACGGAAACGCCGCATTCGTAGGCAAAAAGCCCGACCGTGCGGTATAGCGCGCCGGTATCAACATATATAAGTCCCGTTTTTGCGGCAACTGCCCGTGCGATAGTGCTTTTTCCGGCACCGCTCGGACCGTCAAGTGCCACGCGAAGTCGAGCAAGCTCCATATTCCGATCATTCCTTTCGATCTGTCTGTATATTTGTGGATCTATATCATACCGTATATTCCTCTGCGACCTCTGCGGCGGCGATCCCTGCCGCACGTGCCGTTGAAAAGGCAAGCTGTAGGTTGTAGCCGCCCGTATACGCATCGATATCTATAAGCTCACCGCACACGAATATACCGCGATGCTTCTTTAGCTCCATCGTTCTCGGGTCTATCTCCCCGACCTCGACTCCGCCTGAGGTCACTATCGCCTCATAAACCTGACGAAACGACACAGGTGTCAGCGTGTACGCCTTGAGTATACCGCCGAGCCTCTGTCTCTCCGCACGAGTGAGCGTTGCGACCTTCCTGTGCGGCTCTACTCCGCTCCGTGCGACCACATACGAGATGAGCTTTTGCGGAAGCAGATCCGACAGTGCGTTTATAAAGTCACGTGCCGCGTACTTTGCAAAGTCCGAGACGAGACGTTTGTCAAGCTCCTCCGGCGAAAGTGCCGGCTTCAGATCTATCTCCATACGATACGTATCGGTCGGATAGCTCTGCATATTCGCGGAAGCCGACAGGACGAGCGGACCCGACACACCGAAGTGTGTGAACAGCAGCTCGCCAAGCTCCGAATAGACGACCTCGTCACCGTGGTACACCCTGAGCGTGACGTTTTTGAGGGTCAGTCCGCTGAGTGGAGCGTTGTCCTCTGCCGTGACAATCGGCACGAGAGACGGTCGAAGAGGCGTGACACCCACGCCGAGACGGCGCAGCATACGATGACCGTCACCTGTCGAGCCTGTCGCAGGGTACGATATACCGCCTGTCGCGACGATGACCGCACGGTACAGCCCCTCCCCCTCGGAGGTACGAACGGCTATACCGCGATCCGTTTCGGCGATACCGTTCACGCGATGACCGTACAGCACACGGACACCGTTCTCCCTCATCCTGCGTATAAGTGCATCCGAGATATCGGAGGCACGGTCGGACACGGGGAAGACACGTCGTCCGCGCTCTGTTTTCAGCGGAACGCCCGCCTCCTCGAAGAACTCCATGACATCGGAGGGAGAGAAGCGGTTCACCGCACCGTAGAGGAACTTTGAGTTGCTGCGTACCGCATCGAGTACCTCACGCGGAGTACAGCTGTTCGTGACGTTGCAGCGACCCTTACCCGTGATACGGAGCTTTTTTCCGGCAAAGGGATTTCGCTCGTATACGGTCACGTCCGCGCCGCACCGAGCCGCCGTCACAGCCGCCATCATACCTGCCGCGCCGCAGCCGATGACGGCGACCGAGCGACAGTCTTCCTTTATAATATCCGTCATGCGCGTTCCTTTCCGCCGTCCGAGCCATGCCCCGACTTACCGTGCGGTGCGGACGGCTCCGTACTCGTATAGACGTTATATTCCTTCCAGACATTTTCGAGACGTTCGAGCGTTTCGGTTATCTCCGCGTTCTTCTTTTTGCCGATATAGGCGATGAGGGCGTTTATGACGCTCATCGGCGCAACGAGTGAGTCAACGAACGAAGCCATCTCACTTTTTGCGATAAGTGCGACAGACGAATGCTCGACTATAGGTGAGGACATACTGTCGGTTATCGCGACGACACGCGCACCTGTGCGTGAAGCGTACTCGGTGGCATTGACGATACCTGTCGTATAGCGCGGAAAGCTGATCGCGATGAAGACATCGTCCTCATGTACCTTCATGAGATGCTCGAAGATCTCACTTCCGCCTGCCGGACGGATGAGCCGCACGTTATCGAACAGGAGACCGAAATAGTAGTTCATGAATTCCGCAAGTGAAGCGGAGGAGCGCATACCGAGGATATATATATTTTTTGCGGATAGGATGAGGTCGGCGGCACGCTCAAAGGAGGAGCGGTCGATAGTTTCGAGAGTCGCCTTGATCTTTTCCGCATCGGCGAGAAGCACGTGATCGAGTATCTCGTTCTCGTCCATGCGGACGTTCACCGCACGCATACGCTGAACGGTCGTCAGCTTGACGCGCACGGTCTCACGTATCTTAGCCTGAAGTCCGGGGTAGCCGTCGAAGCCCATCTCGTTTGCGAAGCGGACGACGGTCGATTCGGAGACACCGACCTCCGCACCGAGCGCGGAGGCTGTCATATAGGCGGCTCTGTCGTAGTTATCGATAATGAACCGAGCGATGAGCCGCTGACCCTTTGAAAGCTCCGCAAGAGACGCTTCGAGCTGTCCGATGAAGTCAACGCCATGTTTATTTTCCACGTTGTTATAACCTGTCCTTGATTAGTCTCGATCTTTATTCTTTATTATTTACACGACATCATATCGTGATCATCATATTATAAATTATTCCCACCCCAAAGTCAACGCCCATTTTGTAAACAGTCGCCTGAGGCGGCGGTCGCCTGAGGCGACAGGCATGAATCGGCGTTATTTCAGTTGAGATTGAAAGATATCCCACGACAATGTTATTGGTGCAGATCTATTGTAACGCGCTCTCCTTCAGTTGCCGTCGCTTGCGGTGAAGAATAGACGGAGAGAATATCAAAGGTGACGGATGCTATATTTTGCAGTTTTTCTCGACTACTGTAGGGCGGTGGCTTGCTGCCGCCGGAACGAACGATGAAGTAACGCTATATTTCATCGTATTTCTTTATTATTTTGTCCGTAGCCATAATATTTATTTTGAAATATAGTTTCCGGCAGGAGCAAGCCCCTGCCCTACAAATACAAATGAAGAAATACGACAAAATTTTGCAACAACTCCACTCTTAACACTCCACACTTTCCTATATTGTCGTGGGTTATCGTCAAGTTTCAGCTTCACGTGTGCCGACTTCGCCTGTCGGCTCAGCCGACCCGATTCATGCGCGCAGCCTCAGGCTGCCAGGGCAACGTCAAAGGGCACCCTTGCGGATGCCCTAATATATGCTTTATCATGGTGCAGTGGTACGCCGCTCGACCATACGCTCATGCATTCGCGTTCACGCGACCGTGCGTCCCACGCACCGTTATTCTGCTTTCTTTTCGGGTCTGATCAGACCGTAGCTGCCGGCGTTTCTCTTGTAGACCACACAGGTGTCGCCGGAGTCCGCATCCTCGAATGCGTAGAACGTATGTCCGAGAAGATTCATCTGGAGTATCGCTTCCTCGGGGGTCATCGGCTTGAGCGGGAAGGACTTAACGCGAATGTCGAAGTCGCCCTCCTCCTCAACTGCCACATCGGCAGTCTCCGCCGCGACAGCCGCCACGAACGTCGATCTCATCCTCTTTTCAAGTCTCGTCTTGTTCTTGCGGATCTGTCCCTCGATAACGTCGATACATCTTGTAAGGGAAGTCCTGAATTCCGCACTCGTCTCTTCCGCACGGAAGAGCGTTCCTCCAACTGAGATGGTAAGCTCCACACGCTCGTCATCACGTATCCTGCGGAACGTGACCGTGGCGTCTGCACCCTTGGGGAAGAAACGATCGAACTTCGCAAGCTTCTTCTCGACCAGAGCCTTCAAATCATCACTCACATTTACCTGTCTTGCAATAATAGAGATATTCATGATTCTACCACCTTTTTGAGTATTTGCCGTCGGGAGAGGCATTCACGCGGCATACCGTCCGGTGACTCGTTCTCTCCTCCCTGCGACCTTATTATAGCACATCCGGTCTCAAAAAACTATAGCTATTTTGTGAATTTTTACTGCATATCTGTGTTTTTTCATCAAACAAAATAGAGAGTTCCACCATACGCGGCAATTTCGGAACGAAAATTCCGTATCACTGACAGCTCGGCGATGCTCCACGCTCGTCGGAGGTGCGGCAAATGACTTTTATTTCAAAATATGCCCTATCCTTGCATGAATATTTGCAGATTCGTGATTTTTCACCAAAAACACGCACACTAAAATGCTAACATTTTGTGCAGGCGAAAATTGACACTTTTTTTCCTACGTGCTATAATGATAATACAATGATCATCGTGGCGGCGTGACGCCGCAGGCAGTCATCGAGGCGGCTGAGCCGCCAAGCATGAATCGGCGTACTTGAAGCTTAATAGTAAAGACATCCCACGAGGCGGCTGAGCCGCCAAGCAGTCATCGGCGTATTTGAAGTTTAATAGCAGAGACATCACACGATGGCAGAGACAGTGCAAGAATGATCTCGTTTTAAGCTATGGCTGATGCTGTGCAGATGTTCGCATAGTCGGGCGCACGGTCGGTCATAATAGTCCCATATACCCATATAACGGAGAGTAAGCTCTCGTTCTGACACACGATACGTATAAAAACACAGATAGAACATGATAACCGGAGGAAGATAATGAGAGAAAAGTTGAGATGCGTCGTTGTCGGCGCAACAGGCATGGTCGGTCAACGCTTCGTGACCCTGCTTGAGGATCATCCGTACTTCACCGTGACCGGTGTTGCCGCAAGCAGTCGTTCGGCAGGCATGACCTACGAGGAGGCTGTTTCCGCTCGTTGGAAGATGAGTACTCCGATACCGCAGTCGGTACGCGACATGGTAGTTCTCGATGCCGCAGACATCGAGAAGGTCGGAAGTCTCTGCGACTTCATCTTCTGTGCGGTCGATATGAAGAAGGATGAGATAAAGGCACTCGAGGAGGCATACGCCAAGGCAGAGATACCCGTTATCTCCAACAATTCCGCGCACCGTTGGACGAGTGACGTTCCGATGGTCATTCCGGAGATAAACGACAATCACCTTGAGGTGATCGCAAGTCAGCGCAAGCGTCTCGGCACGAAGAAGGGCTTTGTTGCCGTAAAGCCGAACTGCTCCATACAGAGCTACGTTCCCATGCTTACTCCCCTGCTGAAGTACGGTCTGAACAAGGTACTTGTAACGACCTATCAGGCGATCTCGGGCGCAGGTAAGAATTTTGAAACATGGCCGGAGATGGTAGATAATATAATACCGTACATCGGCGGTGAGGAAGAAAAGAGTGAGACCGAGCCTCTCAAGATATGGGGTGAGGTACGCGGCGGCACTATCGTACCGAAGACGGATATCGTCATCACGACGCAGTGCATACGAGTTCCCGTGACCGACGGTCACTCTGCGGCTGTGTTCATGTCGTTTGACAACACGCC
This sequence comes from uncultured Ruminococcus sp., assembly GCA_964431775.1. GTDB lineage: Bacteria > Bacillota > Clostridia > Oscillospirales > CAG-272 > UMGS1696. The sequence continues at coordinate 16,573 of CAYSKU010000022.1, forward strand.
TCCGCGTGAGACTATCCTTGAGGAGTGGGCAGGCTTCCGCGGTGTTCCGCAGATACTGGAGCTTCCGTCCGCGCCGAAGCAGTTCATAACCTATTACGAGGAGAACGACCGTCCGCAGATAAAGCTCGACCGTGAGCTATACGGTGGAATGGGCGTATCGGCAGGACGTCTCCGTCCCGACACGATATTTGATTACAAGTTCGTTGGTATGTCGCACAATACGCTTCGCGGTGCGGCAGGCGGCGCGGTACTGATCGCCGAGCTTCTCGCCCGTCAAGGCTACCTCGGCTAATGCGGCGTGATGCCGCAGGCGGTCATCGGGGCGGCTGAGCCGCCTGACGGTCATCGGGTCGGCTGAGCCGACAGGCGGTCATCGGCACACTTTCAGTTTGGATCGAAAGCGATCCCACGACAATGTTATTGGTGCAGATCTGTCCGTTGACGGCTTGTAAAGTCTAAACTTTACGTAATTTTATATGTAAGAAAAGGCGGTGTAAAAAACACCGCCTTTATTTTGTCGTATTTCTTTATTATTCGGCTGCACGCGGATGAGGCTCCCTCCGGGAGG
>CAYSKU010000023.1:0-5666 GCA_964431775.1 uncultured Ruminococcus sp.
ACGTAAAGGAAAAAAGGAAGGGAACGCCGCGGCGTTCCCTTCCTTTTAGAATTACGTAAAGTCTAAACTTTACAAAAAATCTGTAAACTAAATCTGCACCAATAATATTGTAGTGGGATATCCTGCACCCCAAGCTTCAATAACGCCGATACCTGTTTGCGGTCTCAGACCGCCGCCGATATCTGTTTGAGGTCTCAGACCGCCGCCGATAACTGCCTGTCACCTCAGGTGGGTGGCGAAAACGGCGTTCGCGGAGACCGGCTTTGGCGAGAATGTAGAGTATCGAGAGAACGATGGCTGATACTACAGTCGCTCGGAAAAAACGACTCTCCGTGAACTCTCCCACTCTATCGAGAAAATACAGAAATTCACTCCGCGCTATGCTCGAGGTCGTAACGAGCGAACAGCTCCCCAGTATCTCGTCTCCGTAGATCACCGTTATCGTCCCGACCTCCTGCCCTGCCTCGACAGGTGCGTCAACAGGATCCTCGTAGGTGTTGTAGCTGTAGTGTATATCCGTCTCGGGATCGACCGACGATGGCAGATATACCGATATCTCACGCTCCGGCGAGAGCGTCACGTAATCGAGCGCGGACGATAAACGAACGTCTATCTCACATATCACCTGCGAGGTCGTGAGTACCTTCGTGTAGCCGTAGGACGAGAACGCCCAGTCGAGCATACGCTCCGCGTTCACGTAGTTGTACGTGACTCCGTCCTCCTCGTCTGCACCAAGCACCACCGCAAGATATGTCAGACCGTCCTCCGCATCCTCCGCAACAGCACATATAGCGTACCCACCCTGCTGTGTCGCTCCGGCATTCATGCCTATCGCACTGCTGTAGTAGTAGTCTACACTGTAGTACTTCGAGATCATGCAGTTTCGGTTGTATATGTTTCGGTAGTCGCTGAGGTTCGTCTCCTCCATAACGTACTTCGGTGTCGCCGTTATCTCCATGAAGCCCGATATACCGTAGGCGTACTTCGCGATCTCCGCAGTGTCCCGTGCGGTCGTCACCATCGCGGAGCTGTGCATCCCGGTCGGGTTCGTGTAGTGGGTGTCGTATGCACCTATCTCCTCCGCCTTCCCGTTCATCAGCTCAACAAAGCTCTCCGTGCTTCCCGCACAGGCGTGTGCAAGGATGATCGCCGCATCGTTCGCCGAGTTTACGAGCATACAGTTGAGCATCTGCTCGACCGTCACTACCTCTCCCTCGAAAAAGCCTATCTTGTTCCCCGAGACCTCGTCCAGCATCGCCGACGTCACCGTGATCGGTGTGTCGAGCCGACCCTCGAAATACTCGAACGCTACGATAGCCGTCATCAGCTTTACGGTTGACGCAGGATATACCTTTTCGTTTGCATCGTACTCGAACAGCACCGTGTCATTCTCGAAGTTGTAGAGGTACGCCCCCTCAAGCTCCTCGACCTCGGGTCCCGGGATCGACAGCTCTTCCTCCGAAAGCAGCTCCTCGACACGCTCTGCCGCCCCGACACCCTCTCCTACATCTGCCCGTGCCGCAAGGCAAGGCACGAGCATCAGCTGACCTATAAGGATAAGCACCGCCGTGACTGCAAAAAGCCTCACGGCTCTCGAATAATTTATCTTCATTTTTATTATCTGCCACTTTATGCGCCCGAGAGTCCCGACCCCTCGAGCTTACGTAGACTTTTTCGTGCATCTGCGCCGTCACGCTCGATCTGAGCGGACAGCTCGTCAATCGAAGAAAAACGTCGTTCGCCGCGAAGTCTCTCGAAAAAGGAGGTCGTCACGACGATACCGTAAAGGTCTCCCGAATAATCGAATATGGTCGTTTCGAGAGTCACGTCGGAGGGGTCGCCGTTTACGGTCGGACGACTCCCGATATTGCATACGCCGCCGCGAGCATAGCTGTTGCCGTCACGGTCGGTAAACGATACCAAACAGCTGTATACACCCCTTTTGGGAGCTATACGACCGTCCGGTATGCGCTGGTTTATGGTCGGACTGCCGATGGTGCGCCCGAGCCTTTTTCCGTGAAGCACCGGAAGAGACACAGAATAAAGTCTCCCGAGGAGCGCGGCAGCTCCTGCCGTGTCCCCTGCCGTAAGCCTCGAGCGGATCGCGGTCGAGGACACGGCACCGCCCGACCTCTCGACCGAGGGTACGACCGAGCAGACCATGCCCGACTCCTCCGCGAATCTGCAAAGGTCGTCGGACGACCACGCGGCACGTCTGCCGAAGCGGAAGTTGTAGCCGCATACCACAGCGGACGGATGATATCTGCGAAGTATCACGTCATCGAAGAAGGTACGTCCGTCAAGATCCTTCAGCGCGTCAAAATCCTCGAAAATGGCGTAGTCTACGCCACAGCGACCGAGGAGGACGCGCTTTTCTTCGTTGTCTGTCAGTGTGTCTCCCTTGGGAAGACGCTCGAACATCCACGCCGCGACCGCCGCCGTACCTCCGGAAAGGTCTACGGCACGCTCGATCAGCGCACGATGTCCCATGTGTACTCCGTCAAAATAGCCGAGAAGAAATACTCCCCCGACCGGAACGGCTGACACCGTCTCACCGGAGGCACAGTTTATTATTTGCATATCACTTTACCGGATAATGTTAAGATTTGGAGTAAGCGCACGTAGTCGGCTGAAATTTCATCTTATGCAGACAAACGTTATAGACAAGTCTGCACCAAATAATATTGTCGTGGGATATCTAACACTTTCGACTTCAAGTGTGCCGATCCATGCTCGGCGGCTCAGCCGCCCTCAGGCGACACGATCCATGCTCGGCGGCTCAACCGCCTTCAGGCAACACGACTTAATAGACCTTCAGGGCGAAGACCGGACAGACCCTCGTGCAGTAGCCGCAGCGTACACATTTTTCGTCATCGGGGACGGCACGATACCGTACCTCGTTATGTACCTCACCAACCAGCTCGGACGTAAAATCGTATGCCGATACGCCCTCGTCTGCCGCCGCCTCCTCAAGTCGGAGCGCACCGACACCACAACGGCGTACACACGCCCCACAGCCCTCACAGTATTCCTCAACGTGCAGACGGCGGTGCTTCGTTGACAGTCGTTCCCGATCCTCCGCACTGAACGCCCCCTCCTCAAGAAAGCGGACGTTCGCGTCTATCTCCTCGACAGACTGCATACCGACCGCAGCCGCATCCACATAGGGCTTCTCAAGCACAAAACGAAGTGCCTCCTCCGCAGTCGTACACAGGTGACCGCCGCCCAACGCCTTCATCGCAAAAATGCCGATGCCGCGCTCGTGCGCCGCCGACAGTGCCTCCGCCATTTCAGCTTCACCACCGTCCGCTATGCCGATGCCTGCCATATTATACAGCGGATGACATACGTCAACGGGAATTCCGTTGTCCGAGAGCCTGATAAGTCCGCGTACCGCCGCCACATGGTGCGTTGACGCACCTACGGCACGGAGGATGCCGCACTCGCGACATTCGAGGAGGTATTCGTATGCCTCCATGTGACCGCGCAGTGTGTCGTAGCTCTCCTGCTCGTGCAGCATGAATATGTCGATAACGTCACGGTCGAGTGCGTGTCGTGCCTCCTCGACCGCCGCGACCGCCAGCTCACGCGAATACGCATAGGTCTTTGTCGAGACGACGACCCTCTCCGGCTCACGACATCGGTCGAGCGCGGCACGGATGAGGTCGTAATTCTCGTAATACTGCGCGGTATCGATAAAGTTTATACCCGAGTCGAACGCATACGCAAGAACGTCGGCGGCTTCCTCCGCCGGAAGAGCCGCCTGCATACCCGAGACCGTCAGCGAACCGATCGCCAGTCTTGAGACCGGCGGCAGTCGCTTCGACTTAGATAGGTCAACGAACGTCACAGCCCGAGATACTCCTTGAGCATAGCCGAAAGAAGCTCGTAGCGGTCTATCCTGCGTACCATGCTTCGTGCGTTCTTGTAGTTGGTTATATAGGTCGGCTCCTCCGTCAGTATATATTCGACTATCTGATCTATCGGATTGTAGCCGCGCTCGCTCAACGCCTCGTATATAGCCTTGAGCATTGCCTTACGCTGTGCATCACGATCCTCCTCGTGTATCGAGAACGTGATGGTCTTATCCATATTGTTCATGATCCTCCTCCTGTTTTGTAGGGTACTGCCCGACGCAGACACCGTCGTTATCGGTTCAATACAGTGGGTACTTTTCGCAAAGTGCCGCGACCTCTGCGCGAACGCTCTCGCGAGTTCCCTCGAAGTCACGTGCGACCTCACCGATCAGGTGCGCCAGTACCGTCATGTCCTCCTCGAGAAGACCGCGGCTCGTCACGGCAGGTGTACCTATACGAACGCCGCTCGTCACGAACGGAGACTGCGGATCGTTCGGTATCGCGTTCTTGTTTACGGTTATGCCGACCTCGTCAAGACGATGCTCGAAGTCACGTCCCGTCACCTCGAACGGACGAAGGTCACAGAGCATGAGGTGATTGTCCGTGCCGCCCGAGACGAGACGGAAGCCCTCGTCAAGAAGACCGTCAGCCAGTGCGGCGGCGTTCTTCACGATCTGACGCTGGTATTCCGTAAACTCCGGACGGAGTGCCTCACCGAGTGCGACCGCCTTTGCCGCTATGATGTGCATGAGCGGACCGCCCTGCGTACCCGGGAATATCGCCTTGTCTATAGCCTTTGCAAGCTCCTCGCGGCAAAGTATCATACCGCCTCTCGGTCCGCGAAGGGTCTTATGAGTCGTAGTCGTGACAACGTCCGCATACGGTACGGGTGACGGATGGAGACCTGCCGCAACGAGACCGGCGATGTGCGCCATATCCACCATAAAATACGCGCCGACCTCCTTAGCTATGCCCGATATACGTTCGAAGTCGATGACACGCGGATATGCGGAAGCACCGGCAACGATCAGCTTCGGGTGGTTCTCACGCGCCAGACGTTCAAGCTCATCGTAATCGAGTATGCCGTCGTCGTTCACGCCGTAGGGGATGAAGCGGTAGTTCTTGCCCGACATATTCACGGGGCTTCCGTGGGTCAGATGACCGCCGCAAGCAAGGCTCATTCCAAGCACCGTATCTCCGGTGTTAAGGAGTGCGAAGTAGACTGCAAGGTTAGCCTGTGCTCCGCTGTGCGGCTGAACGTTGACGTGCTCCGCGCCGAACAGCTTTTTTGCTCTTTCGATGGCTATGAGCTCTGCCTTATCAACGACATGACAGCCGCCGTAGTAACGCTTTGCCGGATAGCCCTCCGCGTACTTATTGGTCAGCGGACTTCCCATAGCAAGAAGCACCGCCTCCGAGACGACGTTTTCCGAGGCGATCAGCTCGAGTCCGCCGCGCTCACGTGCCAGCTCCTCGGCGACGACCGCTCCGATCTCCGGATCGTAGCCTGTCAGCTCGCCGATCATGGTATCGATGTTCACCTTTGCGTTTTTGTTGCTTGTAACAGACATTTTATTTCCCCTCCGTATATTAGAGTGACGGCATGACACCGCCTGAATAAAAATTTCCCACAATAGTATTATATCAGCAATTTGTCGAAATTGCAATAGAATTTTTATGTTGGAAACGTCCACAGAAATTTTGTCTTTTGCAGACCGCACGGTCGGCTGACAGCCGACCATCCTGCACCAATTACATTGTCGTGGGATATCGTGCGCTTTCAACTTCACGAACGCCGATGACCGCACG
>CAYSKU010000023.1:5766-17037 GCA_964431775.1 uncultured Ruminococcus sp.
ACATTGTCGTGGGATATCGTGCGCTTTCAACTTCACGAACGCCGATGACCGCACGCAGCCTCAGGCTGCCCGATCCGTGCCTGTCGCCTCAGGCGACTCTGCACCAATCACATTGTCGTGGGATATCGTGCGCTTTCAACCTCACGAACGCCGATGACCGCACGCAGCCTCAGGCTGCCCGATCCGTGCCTGTCGCCTCAGGCGACTCTGCACCAATCACATTGTCGTGGGATATCGTGCGCTTTCAACCTCACGAACGCCGATGACCGCGCGCAGCCTCAGGCTGCCTTAAAAATATTTCTGTGTGCTATTGACAATATACACACACAGGTGGTATAATTATATCGGTATTATGCTAGGCAGGTATTTATATTTTTCCGTTCGCGACATCACCTGCGCGTGAGTGAGACAGTGTCTGCGCGGACGTTTTCAGCCAAGCCCTAAACCAGACAAAGCTCCGGGGGAGGTATCATTATGCCGTCATGCCGCAGATTGCTCATCGCCTCTGCCAAGGGCGGCGTAGGTAAGAGTACGACCGCACTCGGCATTGCCGCCGCCTTCGCACGTCGCGGTATGCGCGTGCTTTTGGTCGATCTCGACATAACGAGCCGCAGTCTCGATATGCTCGTCGGCGCGTCCGACATGACTGTCCGCGACATCGCCGATCTTGCGTCCGACACACCCGACACGGCAGAGGTGTGTACGAAGCCGTTTGACGAGCTGCCGCTGTCGTTTATCGCCGCCTGTTCGCCGGAGCGGCTCGGCGCACTTGCCGCAGCACGCGGTATGCGTGAGGTCGCGCTCCTTCGCTGTGCGGTGGAGCGGATACTCGAGTGTGCCGCACGATACGACGTTCTCGTGTGCGACACCGGAGGGGGCTGTGAGATACCGGCTGCCGTATGCGACCTGTTCGACAGAACGATAGTCACCTCGGAGCAAAGCATGACGTCGGTACGTGCCGCAGAGTACGCCGCCGCACGTCTCGAACGAGCCGGAGCGCGAGGTATGCGGCTCGTGATATGCAGCTTTGAGCTATCGACCGTGAAGCGTGAGAAGCGAGCCGGCATCATTGAGATGATCGACCGTTCCGCCCTGCCGTGTCTCGGGGTAGTGCCGTTCGACCGACGGCTGCGCCGTTGGCAGGACAACGGAGAGCTTCCGCCCGAGCGTTCGCTCTCGTCCGTTGCCTACGCGAACATTGCCGACCGCATAGTCGGCAAGGAGACTCCGCTGTTTTACAGGATGGGGACTCTCTATCGTCGTCGTGCGCTCGCGCTGTAGCGTACCTTTTGTATTTTCGCATGATACATACACATAATTATATTGACAGCTGTTTGACAGAATATACATAGATCACTTAGGTGCTGTTTGAAAAAGAAGGAGATATGTACAGGAGCGAGAGAGCTTTGTGATAGACGAAGAATTTTTCCGCAGGAATACGCCCGTATTTCAAGGGAAAATTCTGAAGTATAGCGCAAAAAGCTCCGCTATCTGTGCGTATTGACTTTTTTCAAACACGCCCTAAGCAAACAGAAAAGACCAAGGAAAGGGATGGAGGAAATATGGATATTGCACTTATCGCTGACGACACCAAGAAGGAACTTATGACGCAGTTCTGCATAGCGTACTGCGGCATACTGTCGAAGCATAACATATGCGCGACGAGCACGACCGGAAAGTACGTACAGGAAGCGACAGGACTGGAGATAGAGAAGCTGTTATCCGGCGAACACGGAGGTACTCAGCAGATAACATCCCGAATTTCCTACAACGAGATCGATGTACTGCTGTACTTCCGCAGCACCACGCCGCACCCGATATTCGACGAGAACGAGAACAACCTTCTCCGTATGTGTGACGTTCACAACGTTCCCGTTGCGACGAACATAGCAACGGCAGAGGTTCTGATCTGCGCTCTCGACCACGGCGATCTGGACTGGCGCGAGATAGTCAATCCGCGCTCCGACTACAACCGCCGCAGGCGCGGACTTTCGTACTGATCTTCGCGCAGCTTCACGGAACTTTTTATGAATGAAAAACGTCTCATATGTACGTGGCTCACCCCCACACATAGAGACGGTTTTTATTTGTGTCACCTGAGGTGACGGGCATGAATCGGCGTACTTTCAGTTTAAACCGAAAGATAACCCACGACAATATTATTTGTGCAGATTCAGGTGGTCTGAGGCGACGGCGACTGAAGGAGAATGTGTTACATTATACGATACGTTACATCGGACAATGCGTTACGATGGAGAATGCATTACAGCAGTGTGGTACAACGCAAACGGCGAACAACGTTAAATGGAGTAAAAAAATGCTAAAGATACTTTGTCTCGGAGATGTTGTCGGGGTCGAGGGGGTACGCTTTCTCGAGAGTGGCGGCAGACTTCGTGAGCTTCGTTCGAAATACAAGGCGGAGCTTGTTATAGTAAACGGTGAGAACTCGGCTGAGGGGAACGGCATATCGCGTGACTCGGCGGAGCGGATATACAACAGTGGCGCAGACATCATCACGGGTGGCAACCACACCTGGAAGAGGCGCGAGATATACGATATGCTTGACGATGCGGAATACATGATACGTCCGGCGAACTATCCCGACTCGGCTGCCGGCATGGGGTATGTGATCGCGGACGTGCGCGGAATTCGGGTGCTTGTGATAAACGTATGCGGGAACGTATACATGGAGCCGGTCACGCCGCCGGCAGAATGTGTCGAGCGGATACTGAAAAAGGAGTCGGGTCGGTACGATCTTGCGGTCTGCGACATTCACGCGGAGGCGACATCCGAGAAGCTGTTTTTCGCCCGATACTTTGACGGTCGCATATCGGCGGTATTCGGCACGCACACGCACGTTCCGACAGCGGACATCTGCATCCTGCCCGGCGGCACGGGCTACATCACCGACCTTGGTATGTGCGGCTCGACAAACGGCATACTCGGTGTAAAGACCGAGGCGATCGTACACAAGTTCACGGTACGGACGCCTGTATTATTTGAGCCGGCGCACGGAGCGTGTCGCATAAACGGAGCTTACTTTGAGCTCGACGAATCCACCGGCAAATGCACCAAAGCCACCCGCATCGAGGTCGGCGGCTGAGGTCGCCTGAGGCGACAGGCATGAATCGGCGTTATTTCAGTCAAAAGTGCAAGACAACCCACGACAATATTATTTATGCAAAGTCGGCTGAGGTGACAGGCAGGCATCGGCGTTATTTCAGTTTAGGCTGCACGATATCCCACGACAATGTAGAAAGAGTGGAGTGTTAAGAGTGGAGAGTGGAGCTTTTACAAAATTCTGCAATATTTCTCCATTATTTAACTACACGTGGATAAGGCTCCCTCCGGGAGGGAGCTGTCGCAGTCGCCGCTTACGGCGACGACCGCGACTGAAGGAGAGTGCGCTATAATAGATCTGCACATATAACATTGTCGTGGGATATCGTACAATTTCAGCTGAAATAACGCCGATGACCGCCTGTCGCCTCAGGCGACCCGATGACTGCACCAATTACATTGTCGTGGGATCTCTTTCAATTTAAACTGAAAGTGCCCCGATGACTGCCCGTCGCCTCAGGCGACCCGATGACTGCCCGTCGCCTCAGGCGACCCGATGACTGTTCGGCGGCTCAGCCGCCCCACCGCTCCACACTTCTCTCTGTCCGTGCATTGCTACGGCGAGCATACACCATATACCACAATGATAAAAGATCGGATACACAAATTTCTGTCAGCGGTCGCGCTTGCGTTCGCGATCGCGGTCACGCTGTCCTCGTGCGGCAGTGATGCGGAGCTGCTCCGCTCCGAGCTCGGCGATATCGCGGAGTTCTTCACCTTCCGCGCCCCGACAAAAACGGAGGAGACCGACAACGCAAGTCTCTCCAGTCTCGATGAAGCCTCCGTGCCGCTCCTCAAGACCTCGCTCCACCGTGAGGATCTGCCGTCCGTGTACGTGCCGGAGGTGGTCTACGCCGAGGTCGCGGAGTCGGAAACGCTCGGCTACGTTGCCGTTCCGCACTTTTCGTCAAGCAACGTGACCACGGTCTGCGCGGAGCTTGCTCTGCACGGCATAACGCCGCAGATAGTGACACGGCGCGATCCGTCACCTGCCGGTGACGTTTACGCCATCGAATTCGCAGGTCTCTCCGACAGCGGCGCGTACTACATAAACCCCGACTGTGTCGTTACGCTCTACGTCAGTGCGGCAAAGCCGGAGCTTCCGGCACGTGCCGAGGATCTCTCGAACGTTGTATACCTCACGTTTGATGACGGTCCGACGTATTCCGAGACGATACGTCTGCTCGATGTACTCGACAGCTACGGAGTCAAGGCGACGTTTTTCGTCACAGGTGAGGCGGTGCAGAGCTATCCTGCCTCCGCACGTGCGATCACGGAGCGCGGACATTCGCTCGGCTGTCACTCGGTGACACACGTTTACGACGACATCTACGCTTCAACGGAGTCTCTCGAGGGTGAGCTTCTCCTGTGGGAGGAGATCGTTTCGGCGGCAGGTATCGAGACCGACGACCTGCATCGGCTGTTCCGTTTCCCGGGCGGCTCGAACAACACGGCGATCGGCGGCACAGACGAAGCGGAGCGCATGAAGGCTATGCTGTCGTCACACTCGTACCGCATATACGACTGGAACGTTGTGACGAACGATGCGGTCCTGTACACCGCACCCTACGGCACGGACACCTACGACTATCTCCGCGACACGTTCAACTCCACATTTGAGGCGCGTGTAGCGACGGGAGAGTCACCGATCATCATTCTGATGCACGAGACGGTAGCGGAGACGATCGATCTTCTGCCGTGGATGATCGAGAGCCTGATCGAGCGCGGCTACACGTTCTCCACCCTTGACACGATCGACTCGTGGGTCTTCGGCATCGGCTGAGGCGGTCTGAGACCGCAAACATGAATCGGCTCACTTTCAGTTTAGATCGAAAGAGATCCCACGACAATGTAATTGGTGCAGTCATCGGGTCGCCTGAGGCGACGGGCAATCATCGGGTCGCCTGAGGCGACGGGCAGTCATCGGCGCACTTTCAGTTTAGATCGAAAGAGATCCCACGACAATGTAATTGGTGCAGTCATCGGGTCGCCTCAGGTGACAAAAAAAGCGGAACTGATGTTCCGCTTTTTTTTTGTTGGTGTTCGGTTGGTTACGGCTCGGTAACTTCGCTGTCGGTGCTGTCGGTAGCTTCGACTTCCGCACCGTCAACGTCAACGTCGGCGTCCGCTTCGGTACCGTCAACAACGGTATCGCCGATCGCATCGACAACGTCGGATGTGCCGGAAACACCGGAGGTGTACGCACTCAGGTCTACCGTGTCCTGCATGAAGTAGGATACGAGAACGAGAAGCGCGAAAACGATCGCAACGACCGTGGTCAGCTTGGACAGCTTGTTGTTGATCGTAGATCCCTTTTCCTTACCGAAGAAGGTCTCCGCTCCGCCGGCGATAGCACCGGACAGATTGTGGCTCTTGCCCTGCTGCATGAGAACCGCTACTATAAGAAAAACTGCCGAAATGATCAGAAGTACGCCAATCACAATTTGCATATTTCTTGCCTCCGATATACATCATAGTGTTATTGTATAATGAACTTAGCTTATCTATTGTATCACAGTCTGTAGAAAATTGCAATAGCTATTTCAAATTTTCCGTCCCCTTTGGCGCGGTTTTTTCCGTTTCGCGCTCACCCTCGACCGCGTGTGCGACCGTTTTTCCTATATCCGTCACGCTTCAACATATACCGACACAAATAGTTTTGTTTGCCGATCTGTAAATTTTATAAGTAATTTTTATGAATTTAGCATTGACAAAACGTACCTGCTGTGATAGAATAAAAGCGTGAACGAAGAACAACGGAGAAAACATAAAATGGAAGAGCTGCTTCTTGCCCCCGCGACCTTCGATATTGCGGTGCTGATCGCGGTACTCGTGATCGTCACGGGCGTTCTCACACTACTTGCAAAATATAAAAGATGAGACCGAACGGAAACGTCGGTTTTTTCTTTTTTACGTCCCATGCAAACACCGAGAAAGCACGCACTCCCACTCTTAACGCATTATCCTTCATTCGCTTGCGCGACAGCTCCCTCCCGTAGAGAGCCTTTTCTGCGTGTAGCCGATACCGAAAAATAAAATGTCGGCAGACAATTTTGCACAAATAATATTGTCGTGGGATATCGCGCAATCCAAACTTTACGAACGCCGATGTTTGCCTGTCGGCTCAGCCGACCTTCACGAATGCCGATGTCTGCGCGCAGCCTCAGGCTGCCTTAGCCGACTCTGCATCAAATAATATTGTCGTGGGATGTCGCGCAATCCAAACTTCACGAACGCCGATGACTGCCTGTCGGCTCAGCCGACCCGATGACTGCACCAATAATATTGTCGTGGGATATCTTTCAACCTCGGCTTCACGAATGCCGATGTCTGCGCGCAGCCTCAGGCTGCCTCAGCCGACCTTCACGAACGCCGATGTCTGCGCGCAGCCTCAGGCTGCTTAGGTCTTGCTTAGCTTCATGACGAGGGAGGTGGGGAGGAGCTTGGCGACGGTGCGGTAGAATTTGTAGAAAAGGCGCGGCGTGTAGACCGTCTTTCCATTTTGCACCGCACGGAGCGCACCGCGTGCGACCTTTCGGGGGTCACAGTACGGCAGGATGTCGAACGTCTTCGAATTTCCGCGAATGCCGCCGACCGTGATAAAGTCGGTGTCCATAGGTCCGGGGCAAACGGCAGTCGCCGTGATGCCGCATTCACGCAGCTCCTCGCCGATACCGTAGGTGAACGCACTGACGTAAGCCTTTCCGGAGCTGTAGACGGTCATTCGTGCGTTCGGGCAGAACGAGGCGATGGAGGAAACGTTCAGTATCGCCGCACCTGCGCTCATGTACGGCAGGAGGATGTGGGTGACGGCGGTCAGTCCCTTGAGGTTCAGATCGATCATGGTAGTCTGACGTTCGAGGTCACCCTCGCCAACGTTTCCGAGATAGCCGCAGCCGGAGTTGTTGATGAGAAGACGTACATCGGGGGACAGCCGTGCGGCGTACTCCGCGAAGCGCGTGTAGCTCTCGTCCTTTGTGAGGTCGAGGGGGAATATGCGGCACTGCACGGGAACGCTTCGTGCCGCCTCCTCGAGCTTTTCGCGGCGACGGGAGATGAGCCAATATTCATCGATATCGGGGTAGAATTCGGGCAGAGCGGCAAGAAACTCTCTGCCAAGTCCGGCTGATGCGCCGGTGATAACAGCAACAGTCATGGTGGGTATCCTTTCGAAGGTATTTCTGAATTTGTATATGCTTGAACTATAAAACGTTTGTCTTATGCAGACCGGCGGTCTGAGACCGCAAGCAGTCATCGGCGTACTTGAAGTCGAAAACGTTCGATTTCAACTTCACGAATGCCGACTATGCCTGTCGGCTCAGCCGACCCGATGACCGCCTATGGCTTGGAGGATCATGGATCGGGAAAAGCCGAGCCGCATTAGTGAGGCGATGACCTTTTTGAGAGTCGGTGCGTCAAGCTCACCTGCCGAACGGAGCTTCCGCTCGACCCGGTACGCAAGCGCACGCTCGTATTCCTCCGCCGGAACTGAGTCAACACCGACCGTGACCGCCGTAGCCTCGTAGCCTCGCGCAAGCAGCTCCGCACGTATCCGGAGCGCACCGTGATGCTTCGTCCGCACCGCTCGCTCCGCGTAACGTCTGCACTGCTCCTCCTCGTTCAAGTACCCTCGCCGATGAAGCAGGCTCACCGCCGCGACCGAGGCCTCTGCGGAATAGCTCCGCTTCAATCGTGTGCAAAGCTCACGTTCGCTGTAGTCACCGCCCGAGAGCATTCGTGCCGCCGTGAGAACAGCCTCCGTCCGCTCGGATAAACGTCGAAGCTCGTCATACTCCGCTTCGCTTATTCCATGCCCGACCGACACGTCCGCGATGTCCTCAAGGTCGGCGGTATCCTCGGTATCGGGTGCGGCAAGGTACTTTTTGGCGAACCTGCGCCAGTTCTCGACCGACATACGCAGCACCTCGCGCTGTGACGGGTCCGCGGCAACGTCGGCGGTCTCCGGAGCTATGACGACATGGACGATGCCGTTTTTTATATAAACGTTCTGTATATTCATGATGATGTGTTAAGGAAGAAAACGCCTCGGCGTTTTCAAGATCTTATGTTCCTGTGAGGAACCGGCACAAAGGAGGCTCAGTTCGCGAGCCTCCCTTGACTCTCGGCTGACCCGTTCAGACACTACGTGTCTGGCTTTCCCCCTCGGGACACCCCCTCTCGTGAAGCTAAATAGTTGAGAATACCGCCGAGACGTTAAAGTCACATCGTTCGTCCCTACGAGTTGGGGTGACGTCAGTCGGTGATTTAGTGAGCCGCATACGTTTTAGCGAATAGACATGGGGAACACCTCACGTAGTAGGTTGACGTTAGCCTTGGTTAAACATTTAGGCTCCCTCCGGGAGGGAGCTGTCGCGGTCGCCACTTGTGGCGACGACGGCGACTGAAGGAGAGCGCGTTATAATAGATCTGCACCCAATAATATTGTCGTGGGATATCTTCCAATTTAAACTGAAAGTGTGCCGATGACTGTTTGCGGCGTCACGCCGCCGCCGACCGTGATCTTGCCGTCTGCGACGTGGCAGAAGTTGACGGAGGAGCTGCCGGAGGTGGGAATTATGTCCGGCTCACAGGAGGTCACGACTATCTGCCGCCCGAGGAGAGAACGAAGGATGTATCCGCGCCGCGACTCGTCAAGCTCGGAGAATACGTCGTCAAGAAGTATCGCCGGATACTCACCGCCGAGCCTCTTCGATATCTCCGCCTCCGCAAGCTTCACAGACAGCACGATGCTCCTCTGCTGCCCCTGTGAGGCGTACAGCTTCGCTTCACGTCCGTTCAGCGACAGACGCACGTCATCCTTGTGTATCCCCCAAAGGGTCGCGCCGACCGCGATCTCACGCTCGAGGTTCGAGGTCAGCTTCTCGAACAGCACCCCCTCTGCCGCCGCGCACGTCTCCGCAGTCTCAGACCCCGACACCGTCAGCGGCTTCGGCATATCATCGACCTGCCCGTGTGAGACGTAGACCAGCTCCGGCTCCTCCCGACCGCCGGTCATATCCTCAAAGTACCCCGAGACCGCCCCACCGAGCAGCTCTACGTACTCCGCACGATACGCCGCTATCCCTGCGCCGTATGCCGCCAGCTGACGTGCGTACACCTCCCATTCGGCAGCCGAAACGTGCGTTCCCGATGCCGCGCTCTTTAACAGCGTGTTCCGCTCCGCAAGCACCTTCGCGTAACGGCGCAGGTACATGAGGTAGGTCTGCGACAGCTGAGATATCGCGATGTCGAGAAACGTCCGACGCTCGAGAGGTCCGCCCGTGATCATCGTAAGGTGTGAGGGGCAAAAAAGAACGGCGCGGAAGCTGCCCATCATCTCCGAGGGTGAGGACAGCGGCGCACCGCCACGGTACAGCTGCTTTCGTCCGACCTTCGGTATCACCGCCTCAAGGACGGTGTCGTTTTCGTAGCCGTCACGTCTGAACGAGAGCTTCGCTCGGGTGAAGTCGCTCCCGAAGCGTATCAGCTCCCTGTCCTTCGCCCCTCGAAACGAGCGTCCTCGGGCAAAATAGTATATGCCCTCAAGAATATTCGATTTCCCCTGGGCGTTCTTCCCCCAGAGGACGTTCACTCCCTTTTCGAGGGAGACGGCGCACTCGCTCATGTTGCGCCAGTCAAGGTATTCGACACGTGATACGGTCATTGCTAAGCCTCTTACTTTATGTCTGTGCAGACTGCCGGTATTTTCTCATCGTGGGATGTCTCCACTATCCGACTGAAAGTGCGCCGATGTCTGCGCGCCGCCTCAGGCGGCTTTGTCCTGTGCAGACTGCCGGTATTTTATCATCGTGGGATGTCTTGCAATTTCGACTGAAAGTGCGCCGATGTCTGCGCGCCGCCTCAGGCGGCTTTGTCCTGTGCAGACTGCACGTATTATAAAGGTTGGGAACGCACAGCGTTCCCTTCTTTTGATGCCCCTCCGCGGGGCGGCGCAGAAGTTCAGACACTACGTGTCTGGCATTCGCTCTCTGGACTCTCCCTTTGCTTCAGTTAAGTAGTTGAGAATACAACAGAACCTTGCAGTCACACCGTTCGTCCCTACGAGTTGGGGTAACGGAAGTTTGTGATATAGTTTGTTGCACACGTTTTTGCGAACAGACATGGGGAAAAACAAGGGTAGAGTTACTACACCCTCGTGAGATATCTTCCAACCTCAACTGCACGAACGCCGACTGCACCAATTACATTGTCGTGGGATCTCTTTCGATCTAAACTGAAAGTGTGCCGATGACTGTTCGGCGGCTCAGCCGCCCCGATGACTGCTTGCGGTCTCAGACCGCTTATTCGTCTTCGTCTCCGAGGTCGAGGAGACGGATGTCAAGCTCGTCCTCGTCACCGAGTGCCTCGGGGTCGAGATCGTCAGACTCCATGTCGGGAGCGCGTCCCTGCTCCTTGATCTTTTCCTCAAGCTCCGCTTCGAGTGCCGGATCGTCCGCAATGTACTTCTTTGCGTTGTCGCGACCCTGCGCGATGCGTGAGCCGTCGTAGGAGTACCAGGAGCCGCTCTTTTCGAGAATGCCAAGCTCTGTCGCAATATCGACTATCTCGCCGGTCTTTGAGATGCCCTCACCGTAGAGAATGTCAAATTCCGCACTCTTGAAGGGGGGCGCGACCTTGTTCTTGACGACCTTGCACTTCGTGTGGTTGCCGTAGACCTCCGCGCCGTTTTTGAGTGCCTCACCCTTGCGTATCTCGATACGGACGGATGCGTAGAATTTCAGTGCGCGACCGCCCGGCGTGGTCTCGGGATTACCGTACAGCACGCCGACCTTCTCGCGAAGCTGGTTTATGAAGATGACTATGCAGTTCGTCTTGCCGATGATGCCGGACAGCTTACGAAGTGCCTGCGACATAAGTCGTGCTTGCAGACCGACATGGGACGAACCCATATCGCCGTCTATCTCCTGCTGAGGCACGAGCGCGGCGACCGAGTCGATGACTATTATATCGATAGCACCGGAGCGGACGAGGGCTTCGCATATCTCAAGACCCTGTTCACCGGAGTCGGGCTGAGAAACGAGCAGCTCGTCTATATTAACGCCGAGCGCGGAGGCGTAGACGGGATCGAGAGCGTGCTCCGCGTCGATGAACGCGGCTTCACCGCCGGTCTTCTGCACCTCTGCGATAGCG
>CAYSKU010000024.1:0-16839 GCA_964431775.1 uncultured Ruminococcus sp.
ACAAAGATCTCTCGCTCCTGTACATATCTCCTTATTTTTCAAACAGCACCTAATTTTTAATTCAAATTAATTAATTTAATAATCTCACATTATAATGATTTGGAGAGGATATCAATGATCAATCTTGAAATGGAGATCAGAGAGCAGCCTCGAGCTCTTTCTGAAGTAATCGACAACAATATCGACGCGATCCGGGAGGTCGTTGCTAAGGCGAAGGCTGCCGGCGTAAACAATATCTACTTCGCCGCACGTGGTACATCCGACCACGCCTGTGTATATGCACAGTACCTGTTCGGTATCTTTGCCGGCGTTCCCTGCACACTCGGAACTCCCTCCGTATTCACCAAGTACGGTGCAAAGATCGACCTTAAGGGAAACCTCGTTGTAGGTGTTTCTCAGTCCGGCAGAGCGGAAGACGTTCTTGCAGTCCTGGAGAGCGCGAAGGCTGACGGTGCCATAACAGTTGCCGTTACCAATAATACGGATTCTCCGATGGCGAAGTGTGCCGAATATCACCTCTTCTGCGGCTGCGGTCACGAGGCAAGCATTGCGGCTACTAAGACCTTCACCACTCAGATGACCATTCTCGCAACTATGGCAGCTGTATGGGCTGAGAACGATGCACTTCTTGCAGAGCTTCGCGGCGTTTCCGCAAAGGCACAGGAGCTTCTCGACACTAAGTTTGACGAGATCATGGCTCTGGCAGAGAAGTATCAGAACATCCCCGGCGCGATCCTGCTCGGACGTGGTGTTTCCTACTGCATCGCTCTCGAAGGCGCACTCAAAATGCTTGAGACCAACAAGCTGAAGATGAAGGGCTATCCGACCTCCGACTTCCACCACGGTCCTATCGCTCAGGTAAAGGCTGGCGACCTCGTATACGTTATCTCTCCGAAGGGTGCTACCTCCGATGACTCTCGCGCTGTTATCGAAAAGCTCCTCGCAGTTGATGCAGACGTTATCGTCGTTACCGACGATGCTTCCGAAGCTCCCGAGGGAACGACCGCACTCGTTCTGCCGAATACCGGAAGTGAGATGACCTTCCCCTACATGGCTGTTATGTACTTCCAGCTCATGGCTTGCTGCATGACGATCGTTCGCGGTATCGACCCCGACAAGGCAGGCGTTATCAATAAGATCACCATCACCAAGTAAACATAGTACCAAGCAAAAAGCGATGCGTATCCATGCGGTACGTATCGCTTTTCTTTAGGGCGTTCAGCGCGTGGTATAACTTGATGGTGGAAGTCCACTACAGGATTGGCAGTAGGAACTGTATACTACATTTTATAAAGTGTTGGTTACACAACGGTGATTATATTATACTCGTGCCGATCGTCCTTGTCAATTCCAAAATAAAAATACAGTCTCACATAAGCATAAGATCTACAAAAAAACGTAGGAGTGCATCGTAAGGTGATGTACTCCCACGTTTACGGCATCATACATTCTTCGTTTTTTTCTCTTTATCCCTTATAAGTCTGCATACACATTTGCGTATTGTATCGACCGGTATAACGGTGAACGCAAAGACAGCGCAGAGTGCAAGCTCGTGAACGTCGATTGGGACACAACGGAATATCTCACCGCCGAAATATATCATCAAAAGCTGTATCGCAGCAACGAGCGGCATTATCACCGTAAAGGCTCTGTTTTTGCCGATCCCGGCAAACGGATATATCCGTTCTGTACGGGTACACACTGCAATACCGATACCCATAAAAATGAACAGCGCGAAAAATAATGTCAGATGATATTCCATAGAACCACCGAACATATGACGTATGGACGGAGAAACGAGGAAGAACACCGACAGAAGTACGGCGTAGCCTCCGGTCAAGAGTATCTGACGTACCATGGAGCGGTTCAGAATGTGTTCGTCACGACCTACCGGAGGACGTGACATATATTCACTCAACGCAGGCTCTCCCGAAAACGCAAGTGAACCGAGAGTATCCATGATGATGTTTACCCATAGCATCTGTATCACAGTGACGGGGCTTTCAATGCCAAAGATCGGACCTATGACCGATACCCCAACGGCAGACAGATTCATCGTAAGCTGAAACGTTATGAATTTTCGGATGCTCTCGAAGATCGTGCGTCCGAACAGAACAGCCTTTGAGATCGAAACGAAGTTGTCGTCCGTTATAACGATGTCTCCGGCTTCACGTGCCACATCCGTCCCACTTCCCATTGCAAAGCCAACGTCTGATGCTTTTATAGCCGGTGCATCGTTTATTCCGTCTCCTGTCATGCCCGTGATGTGTCCGGCATTTTTCGCAATACGCACGAGACGGCTCTTGTCTGTCGGAGTGACCCTTGCAATTACACATATGCAGGGAAGAAGCTCTGTAAGCTCATCGTCGGTAAGCTCCTTTAATGCACGTCCGTCTATAACAACAGAGGAACGGCTACTGACATAGTGAGCTATATCGATGCTTTTGTCGAATGTTTGATAGCTTTCAGGCAGTATTCCGCATTCCTGCGCGATGCTTGCGGCTGTTCGGTCGTTGTCTCCGGTCAGCATGACGACCTTTATACCTGCACGGCGACATTCCGCAACAGCCGCCGGCACTTCACCTCGTACCTCATCGCGGATAACGAACAGTGACGTGAAAACGAGCGGTGTAGCATAGCTAAAGCCGTTTCGCTTTATTTCGTCGAACAGCTCGATATCTCCCTCTGCTTGAAGCAGGATACGGCACGCCATATCCGAATACGTGCCTATCGTTTTAATAAGACCCTGTCTCCATTCCTCATCCGCAAAGATCGACTGTCCGTTATCGGAAATATACGACATACAGTAGGGAAGGATATATTCTGCCGCTCCTCGTATGTAGACCCTTCCGTTATACCTTGCGGCGGCATATTTTTTTGCCGGATCAAACGGTATACGGTCGGAGTCCGGCAGTGCGGCAGGACGTACACTTGAACCTATCAGCTCGTTTATCGCACGTTCTGTTGGATTAAATACAGATGAGCAGGCGATAGCTCCGAGGCGCAGACGTTCCTTTATCTCCGGGGGAGTCGGAGCATAGCTTGCATATTCGCGTTCACCTGTAATGAGCCTTGAGACGGTCAGCTTTCCGGTCGTAAGAGTTCCTGTTTTATCGGTGAATAGGATATCTATATTTCCGGCAGTCTCTATTCCCACTAAACGTCGGACGAGTACGCCCGACTTTAGCATCTTCTTCATGTTTGATGACAGAACGACCGTGATCATCATCGGAAGTCCTTCGGGAACAGCCACGACTACAACGGAGATCGCCATAGTCAGAGCCTGCACGAGCTCGGCGGCAACAAAGCGCAGATCGTGCAGACGTTCCATCGCTATGACCGGATTTTTTCCGGCATCGAACCAGAACGCATCCGCAAGATGTACGAGCGCAACTATCACTGCGGAAGCATACCCGATCTTGGAGATAGTCCGTGCAAGTGCCGACAGTCTTTCCTTGAGCGGACTTACAGATCCCTCGTTCGCAAGCTCTGTCGCGATAGAGCCGTACATAGTGCTGTCCCCGACAGCGGTAACGAGCATGACGCCGTTTCCTGATATGACGTGACTTCCGCGAAGCAGGGCGTAGCTCGTTCCTGCTTTAAGAGATGGCTCAGCTGCGTTATCATGACGAAGTGAACGCAGCAGCGCATCGTCCGCGACCTTGTGTACCGCACGACTCTCTCCGGTTAGAGGTGATTCGTCACATGATACCGCCCCACTCATAAGTATACCGTCTGCCGGTATCATGTCCCCGGGATACAGGTAGACTACATCATATTTTACGAGAGACGACATGAGCCGCTCCTCTACAGCTCCGTTACGCAGAACGTGACATGAGGTGTCACCGAGGGTAGAGTATAGCCTTTCAAACGCAGAGCCGGAGGAATGCTCCGAAAGTGTGGTAACGAACGCCGAAATGAAGACTGTCAAAGCGATACCGACCGATTCTGCCCAGTTCATGTCGGAAAACATAAAAACGGTGTTTATGATAAGGGCGCAGATCAATATCTTTATTATCGGGTCGTTAAGATTTTTCAGAAATTGACGAAAGAATCCGCTCTGCTTTTGGACGGTGATAGAGTTTTCGCCGAATTCTTTTTTTGATAATTGTACCTCTTTTTCATTAAGACCGCATGAAGCAGAGGGCAGCTTTAGCCTCTCGATCGGTCTGTCCGAGCGTACATTTCTTCCGGACGTGTATTTTAAAGTTTCGTTCATCTCTTTCATGCACCTTCCGAATTATGATCTGCTCAATTATATTCCGAGATGCACAAAAAAAGCACTGTATATAAATGCAGACAGAGCGTTATCATACGTGCCTGTCCGCAGATTCGAGTCCGAGCAGAAAAGCTTTTCAAATGAGTGCAATTCACGCTTGACATTTCCAAGCTGTAACGTTATAATTTAAGAAAAACAATGCTATGGAGGGAGCATCTATGGAATCAAAGCCGCAGATACTTTTGATCGGAGACTCCATTCGCATGGGCTACTGCGAACAGGTTCGAGAGGAGCTGACGGAGAAAGCGGAGGTTCTTTTCCCAAGCGAAAACTGCCGTTGTACCGCATTTGTGATAGAGTCGCTTGCTTAGTGGGTCGCGCTCGGCGATCCCGAACGTATCGCTGCAGTTCACTTCAACAGCGGTCATTGGGATGCCGAGAGCTTTCTCGGAGACGGTCAGCCGCTTACACCGCATGATGTGTACGCAAGAAATATCGGACGTATATTTGCGTATCTGAAGCGTCGTCTGCCGAACGCAAGGCTCTCGTTCGCGACTACGACACCCATGAACCCGACTATGACAGACGGTGTCCTGCGCCGTACCACGAAAGATATCATAGAATATAATCGTGTCGGAGCGATCGCCGCACGTGAAGCCGGTGCTGAGATAGATGATCTTTTCGCCGTGACAAAGGACTGGTCGTCAGACAGCTTTGTCGATTACTGTCACTTCACACCCGACAGTAACGCTCTGCTCGGACGTGTCGTTGCAGATTTTCTGCGCGGACAGCTCGGCATATCTAAGACATAAAACGATAAACAAAGACTATACAGACAGATAAGGAGTTTTGTCTATGAAAAAGAAAAACAGATATTATCTCGTCGGCAACGCACATCTTGACCCCGTATGGCAGTGGAGGTGGCAGGAGGGAAGTGCGGAGGCAAAGGCGACTATCCGCTCTGCACTTGACCGTATGAACGAATTTCCCGAATTCCGTTTCGTCTGCTCCTCCGCATCAGTTTATCAGTGGGTTGAGGAGTTCGCTCCCGAAATGTTCGAGGAAGTCAAGCAGCGCGTCAAGGAGGGACGCTTCATAATAGTCGGCGGTTGGCACGTACAGCCCGACTGTAACCTTCCCTCGGGAGAAGCGTTCGCACGTCAGTCACTATATTCACAGCGTTACTTTAAAGAGACCTTCGGCGTGACTGCAAAGGTAGGCTATAATGTAGACAGCTTCGGACATAACTATATGCTGCCGCAGATACTTAAAAAGTCCGGAATGGATGCATATATCTTCATGCGTCCCGGCGCACACGAAAAGGAGCTTCCGAACGACCTGTTCGAGTGGGTCTCCCCGGACGGCTCGTCAGTGACTACCTATCGTATCCCCGAGCCGTACTGCTTTAACTTCAATTCCGCAGAAGAGCTTGATAAACGGATCGCGCATATCGACTCCTCTACCCGTACCGACACAGCTTCCGCATTCCTTTTCTATGGTGTCGGAAATCATGGCGGCGGTCCGACCATTCGAAATTTAGAAGTACTTCGCGCATATCGTGAAGCACATCCGGAGCTTGAGATGACGTATTCCGATGTCCATGATCTCTTCGAGAAGGTACGTGCTTCATCGGAAGCTATACCGCGCTAGTACGAGGATCTGCAACATCACGCCGCAGGCTGCTATGCAACGGTCAAGCGTATAAAGAACGGTATCCGCCGTGCAGAGACTTCATTGTCAGCTGCGGAGAGCTTTAATATGCTTGCCGGAGTACTTTGCGGAAAGAAGCCGCAGAACAAGACCTTCGAGGAGGCATGGAAGAATGTGTGCTTCTGTCATTTTCACGACTCAATGGACGGCTGTTCGATAATGGAGGCCTACGACGATGCAGACATGATGCTCGGTCATGCAAGACATATAGCGTCAGTTGCGGAAAACAATGCTCTGCAAACGATCTCGTGGATGATCGATACGTCAGACAGGGAAAAGGGACTGCCGGTGATCGTATTTAACCCACACGGCTTTGACGTTGACGAGCTTGTACAGATCAATAAGCAGTTTGAGCGTGTCCGCGACTGTAACGGTAATGAGATCCCCTCACAGCTCGTGCATTCAACGACACTCGAATGCTTCTGGCGCAAGGATACGATATTCAAGGCACACGTTCCTGCTCTCGGCTATGCCGTATACTATTGTGATAACGTCAGACCGAGCGATATCACCTCCGACGTAGCTGCGACAGAGTGGATGGGTAACAGAACGGCAAACGAGTATGCGGGAACTATACTTGAGAACGAGAACTACCGTATACGCTTTGAGATGTACAGTGGCTATATAACATCCTTTGTCGATAAAAGGACGGGCAGTGAGATCATAACCGGACGTGCGGCAGTACCTACTGTCATAGACGAATATTATCATGATACGTGGAGTCACGCGAAGACCTTCTTTACGGACGAAATGGCGCGCTTCTCCGATGCCGAGGTAACGGTAGTCGAGAACGGACCCGTCCGCGCTACAGTTAAGGTCGTGAGCCGTTATAACGACTCAACGCTTACACAGTACTTCTCACTTTCTGTCGGAAGTGAAAAGCTCGACGTTCGTGCGTTTGCGGATTGGCATGAGAAGCACAAGATGCTAAAGCTCGCATGGCCTATGGCAGTCGAAGACCAGAGGGCGTATTATGAAGTACCTTTTGGCGTTATCGAACGTCCGACCGACGGTGAGGAGGAACCCGGACTTACTTGGACTGCGGTATGCGGAAAAGGCGGCGGCTACGCAGTGGTAAACGACAATACATATAGCTCAAGTGTCCACAACGGAACTATATATCAGACAGTCCTCCGCAGTCCGATCTATGGAGACCATGGAGGTCCGAGAACGTCCGAGAGCGAGTACACCGATCAGGGACGTATAGACTTCCGTTATACGCTCATGCCGACTGACGGTGACTGGACAGAGATAACACGTGAGGGTAAGATCTTAAATAAGCCTCTTACGAATATTATCGAAACGTGGCATGACGGTAAGCTGTCCGATAAGCCGTATGGCGGCATGAAGATAGACTGTGATAACATAATGCTCTCGGCATTAAAGCGCAGTGAGGACGGAAAGGGTCTGGTCATCCGTCTGTACGAGACCGCAGGAAGAAGCGCGGACGTGACTGTTTCGGGAGACGTTCTTCCGACACCACTTCGTACAACGCTCACTCCGTGGTCGGTCGATACGTATTACCTCGGAGACGATACCTCGGAATGGAAAAAAGTCCTTCTCACGGAATACGAGGAGAACTAAAACAAAAAGACTTCCCGTTCTCCGAGCCGGAGAACGGGAAGGGAAACACGCTCAAGTACTGTTTGGCTTTTTAAGATATACCTTGATCTATACGGTATATACGACCGTCCTTCCGGTCGAGTACAGGCGGATACTCTCCGTCAACGTAGCCGAGGATACAGTGTCCTATACCCTCGTAATCGCCGACGATACCAAGCTCGTCAAGGATGGCTTTTCCCTCGGGAAGCTCGAATTCTTCCTTTGCACGGTGTATCCAACAGCTTCCGATACCGAGTGAATGTGCCGCGAGCATCAGATTCCCCATAACGAGACTGCCGTCATAGAGGTATGTTGGGCATTTTTTGTCTGCCAGTACGACGAGAACTACGGGGGCGCCGTAAAATGGGTCGCCTGAACGTCCCATTATGCTTGCGTTCAGTGCGGAAAGACGGTCGCGCATCTCGCGTGAGGTTATGGCAAGGATGATCGAGGACTGACGGTTCATACCGCTTGCCGCATATGTGCCGGCTGTTACGATACTGTCGATAACGTC
This sequence comes from uncultured Ruminococcus sp., assembly GCA_964431775.1. GTDB lineage: Bacteria > Bacillota > Clostridia > Oscillospirales > CAG-272 > UMGS1696. The sequence continues at coordinate 8,046 of CAYSKU010000024.1, forward strand.
GGTCGGGAGCATATCGGGCTTGTAGCTCCTGATGCTGCGTCTGCTCTGCATTTCCGATAAAATATTGTTATCCATAGCTTTTCCTTTCCTTTTTCGTATTGCGAACGAGTCACACGCTCAGTCAAGCAGCTCGTCAAGGAACGCGATAGCGAGAAGATATATCTTTGCGGCGGTGTATATCTGCTCCATGAAGACGATCTCGTCTTTGCCGTGGCACGCACCGTGACCCTCCGGGAGAAGATCGGAAGGACTTTTTGAAGTCGCGATGCCCGAGCCGAACGTTATAGCATTCGGAACGACACGTGAATATGTGCCGCCGCCCATCGTATACGGGCGGTCGTCCCGTCCCGTAATGGTCTTGTAAAGCTCCTGAAGACCAACGACACGCGGGTCATCCTCTGGAATGTAGAAGGGCTTTGAGGTCTCACGGCGTGTCACGGAGAAGCCGCGCTCTGCCCATGCACCGCTCGTTAGACGATCACAAAGTGCCTCGGGATCGCAGGTGATCGGGCAACGGCTGTCCACACTCAAATAAAGAACACCGTCACGCAGATGTGCGACACCGTACACGAGTGTCAGCTCACCGGAAACATCATCACGGAATGCGACACCCTCACTTTCACCAAACGGGTCGGCAGTAAGCTCACATACACCTCGAACTGCCTCCGCACAGCTTCCAACGAGAAGTCCCGATGCATCAAGAGCGCGGGTAAGAAGTCGGATCGCATTTACGCCTGCGGCAGGACCTGCCGCGTGAGCCGCACGACCTGTTGCGGTAATGACCGTTCCGCACTCCGTAGCCGAAACGGAAAGGGAAGAGGTAAGCTCGGGATCGAGACGTTCGAATGCTTCCACTACCTCTGCTTCATTAGAACTCAGAACGCACTCTGCGTGATCCGGTACGACATTTCTGACAGTACCTGCATCAAAGGAGAGAAGTGTTCCCTCACAGGGGATGGACAGCTCCGCATCGACAGAACCCTTTTGAGCGTAATTCACCGGGAAGCTCGAGTCGGGAACGAGAGAGAGCTTCGGAAACTTTTCACCCCTGTTAAGCAGAGCGGTCATGTCCTGCATACCGGTCTCCTCACTCATACCGCACATCAGACGAACGCCGTGACGGAGCGGAACACCGAGATCGCGGAGCATACGCATGACGAACAGACCGAGTACGGCAGGTCCCTTGTTGTCGTCTGTGCCTCGACCGACTATCGCATCATATTCGGGGAGATACACGCCCTCGAACGGAGGATATATCCAACCGTCCCCGATCGGAACTACGTCAAGGTGAGCGATAATACCGATAGAGCTTTCGGCATCGGTGCTTCCGAGACATATCGAGCCTGCGTAGCCGTCGTGGTCTATGACGTCGAAGCCGTAGAAACGTCCGCGTTCAAGTGCATGGTCAAGGACTCTGCGGCAATCGCGTCCGAACGGCGCACCGGGTTCTGCGAGGTCTGCACGGCTGACCGAGGGTATACGAACGAGCTGTGTGATCTCCGAGATAAATTCGTCCTTGTGACTGTCGATCCAGCTCTCGGCTCTTTCGAGAAGTCGGCTATATTTTTCTTCCATAATATCAAAGCTCCTTTTTTGTATCGACGTATGAACGAGATACGTCCGTGTCCTCAGTATACCACAAGCCTCCGATGCTGTCAAGCGCGAAGCGGACTCGTGATACACGGTGTAATGTGAAGACGTTTGTAAATTTTTTGCGTTTCGGGTATAACGCCAAAGCTTCGGATCAACGATATGTAGCGAAAGAAGCCCTATTTTTGTCTCCCTGCAACTGCCGTTTCGGCGGCATACGAATTTTTGTGCAACTTTTCTCACGATTATTTAATAAAATCGGACGTACAGGGTTGATTTTGCAGGGGAAATATGGTAGAATAAAAACAATAATAAAAAACAGTGTATACTTAATATATAAAACATTTTTCACTTCGCAAGGAAGAAAGGAAAATCCACCTATGCAGAATTATGTACTGAGCTGCTGTTCCACGGCAGATCTCTCTCATGAACATTTCGTATCTCGCGATATCCACTATGTATGCTTCCATTATACGATGGACGGTATAGAGCGTCTTGACGATCTTGGGCGTTCGATGTCCTACGAAGACTTTTACGCCGCTATGTCGAGAGGCGCGGAAACAAAGACCTCACAGGTCAGCGCGGGAGAATATATCGCTCACTTCGAACCCTTCCTTCGCGACGGAAGGGATGTTCTTCATCTAACGCTCTCCTCCGGTATCTCGGGTTCGTATATGTCTGCCTGTGCCGCCTCACGTGAGCTTGCCAAAAAGTATCCCGACCGTCGTGTCGTTGTGATAGACTCTCTTGCGGCTTCCTCGGGCTACGGTCTGCTTATGGATACGCTTGCGGATCTGCGCGATAACGGAATGGGGCTTGACGAGATGATAAAGTGGGTCGAGGACAACCGTTTGGAGCTGCATCACTGGTTCTTCTCCTCAGACCTTACCTTCTATATAAAGGGTGGACGTATTTCGAAAACTGCCGGAGCTATCGGCGGTCTGCTCGGTATCTGTCCGCTTCTGAACATGGATAACGAGGGACGTTTGATACCCAGAGAAAAGATACGTCCGAAAAAGCGCGTTATCGCACGTATCGTTGAGATGATGAAGCTTCATGCGGCAGACCTTACGGATTACAACGGTAAATGCTATATCTGTCATTCCGCTTGCTACGATGATGCACGTGCGGTCGCAGATCTTGTCGAAGCGGCATTCCCGAAGCTCAACGGTAAGGTACTCATCAACAATATCGGAACGACGATCGGAAGTCATACCGGTCCCGGTACGGTCGCACTCTTTTTCTGGGGCGACAAGCGCATCGATTGATTGGATAAGGCAGAGGACATTATGAAGCAGATAGAAAAAGATAACGAGATCACAGAGGATACTAAGAAGTTCCTCGACGGTGCCATGTTCGCCGACATGGTACGAGGAGGAGCGGCACAGCTCCGCTCAAACGCCACAGTCGTAAATAACCTGAACGTTTTTCCGGTTCCCGACGGTGACACAGGAGACAATATGAGTATGACCATCGAGGGAGGCGTTGCCGCTCTCGACGGCATGAAAACAGATGATCTTGCGGAGGTAACAAGAACTCTCTCAGAGGGAATGCTCCTCGGCGCACGCGGAAATTCGGGCGTCATACTGTCGCAGTTCTTCGCAGGACTCACAAAGGGCTTTGAAGCGCATCAGAAAGCGAACGCACAGGTCGTCGGCGCAGCCATGCAGGAGGGCGTTCGTCAGGCGTATGCCTCGGTAATCACCCCCACGGAGGGAACTATCCTGACAGTAGCGCGTGAAGCGGTAGAATACGCAGTTGCACGTCTTGACGAATCAAGTACGCTCGTAACACTGTTTTCGGATCTGATCAAGGAGATGTACGCCTCTTTACAGCGTACCCCGGATCTTCTTGATGCTTTAAAGGAAGCCGGAGTGATCGACAGTGGAGGAGCAGGACTGTTCTATATAATGCAAGGCTTCTATAAGATACTGATCGGTGAGGAGATAGACGATTCCGTTCTGCCCACACCGCAGAAAACGTCCGCAGTCGATCTTTCCTCCTTCGGCCCCGATAGTGAGATGACCTACGGCTACTGCACCGAGCTTCTTCTTCAGTTGCAAAATAAAAAGACCGATATCGAAGCCTTTGACGAATCGGTCATAGTACAGTACCTACAGTCGATCGGTGACTCCATAGTCGCATTCAAAACAGGCTCTATAGTAAAGCTGCACGTTCATACGATGACTCCCGAAAAGGTTTTGGAATTTTGCAGACAGTTCGGTGAGTTTCTGACTGTGAAGATCGAGAACATGAGCGTTCAGCATAGCAGTACCGTTACAGAGGATGAAAACGAAAAAAAGTCTGCTTCTACGGCAAAGCGTCCGCCTCGTGACCACGGAACGGTAGCTGTTGCTTCGGGAAATGGTATCGAGGAGCTGTTCCGTAAGCTCGGCGTTGACGAGGTCGTGCAGGGAGGACAGACAAACAATCCGTCCGCACAGGATTTTCTGACCGCCTTTGAAAACGTCAATGCACGAAATATCTATGTTTTCCCGAATAACGGTAATATCATAATGGCGGCAAAGCAGGCAGGTCAGCTATACAGTGAGGGAACGGTACACGTCATCGAAAGTAAGGATCTCGGACAAGGCTATGCGGCAATATCCTCTCTGAACTTTGAGACCGACGACCCTGCTTCAATTACGGAAATGCTGACCGAGGCGATGTCGGCAGTGACTACGGGCTACATCTCCACGTCTATCAGGAATGCCGAGCTCGGTGGGGTACACATCGAGTGCGGAGACTATATAGGCTTTGTCGGCAAGGAGATGAAGGTCTCCTGCAAGAACAAGGTGACAGCCGCATTGGAGCTTCTCGAAAAGATGGGTATCGCAGAGCGTTATCTCGTCACGACGTTCGTTGGAAACGATGCAACTCCAGAGGAGATCGAGGAGCTTTCTGCAAAGGTCGCAGAGACATATCCCGAGGTCGAGTTCTACGCAGTCGATGGCGGTCAGGAGGTCTATCCGTTCATCTTCGTGGTAGAATGAACCGATAGCCGAACCATAACTGTCAGAACAGATCATGGCTCCGTACAGTTTCGGTAAAACGAAACGGCACGGAGCCTTTGTACGACCGTTGCTTGGTAAATGACAGATGACGTATTTTTGGAAATACGACCGAGACACAAAATAATTATACCGAGATCACGAATAAAATTTCATCTACCTATTGCAATTCGTGAACGATGATGCTATAATCATTACGGATGAAATTTATGACATCCGCGATACGTAATAAGTAATAATATGACAAAAGGAGTATATTTCTATGATCCGCAACACGAACGAGAGTAAGAAGCGTGTAGCTGCTCTCCTTACCCTTGCACTTGCACTCCAGCTTGCACCGATCGTGACAGCTGATGATCTGACTGTAGTCGGATGTCCTCCCGAAGAGGCTACAGCTACCTTCGAAAATGTTTCCGGTAACGGAGATGATGTTATCTCTCTTTCCGAAGCACGTGAATACAAAGCAATGATCCCCGTTGACGGCGACGTAGACGTTTCCGCTGTCGAATGGACTATGACGAGAAACGGTCGTGTCTATAACGATGCCGAAAAGTATCCGTCACAGATGCAGGGCGGCGCACTGACCGAGTGGGTCGCAGGAAACGGTGAAGCCTTCTTTACAGACGTTACCACTACGCTTGAGGAGATCGATGGTCAGAAGTATATCGTAGCCTCCTTCGGTAACGATACATATTTCTACGATTGGTATGGTACAGCCGATTACAGCGCACCGCATTCAAACGGCGGTTCGTACCTTGATGTCTGCGGCTGGTTCGAGCTTACCGCTTCCGTAAACGGTGAGGCTCTCGGCTCGGTCGAGGTCAAGATCACACCCTACGATGACTTCCGCACGATGAGCGAGGTCTATTCCGAGATCGACGGTATGGTAGAGTATGCGGCGGCAAATACCGACCTCTACGTTGAACGCTTCTCGATGGGTACTTCCTCCGGCGAGCTCTATGAGCCTATGGATATGCCGTACCTTATCATCGCGGACGATGCTTCGACCGTTGAGACTTGGCTTGCTTTCACGGAGCTTGCAGAGACCGACCCGACCTCCGCTCTTGCGGCTATCGAAGCCGGAGAGTATGATGATATCCGCGTTCCCGTAATGTATTCCAATATCCATGCGAACGAGGTAGCCGCCGTTGACGGTATTCTGAACTTCGGATGGATGCTTCTCGAAGCCGCAGCCTCCGAGGAGGGAACTATGACCTATACCGACCTCACCGGATTTACCGAGGAGGGTCAGGCGGAGCTTGAAGCAGAGCTTGCAGAGGACGGCGTAGTCGTTCCCGATCTCGTTGCAGACAGCGCGACCTATCTCGGCTTCCTCCATGAGGATAACGTAATGGAGACCTACTGGGGTGCAAACGTCTACTCCGGTATCGTTGACATGGATAAGTACTATACCTCCGAAGATGTTGTCGTTGACGTCGATGCAATGCTTGACGATGTATTCTTCATTCTCGTACCCGAAGAAAACGTAGAGGGACGTGAATACGTCACTCGTTATGCTTCCAACGGTTACGACCTGAACCGTGATAATTCCTTCCAGACCACCGAAGAGACACAGAATATGCAGAAGCTCATCGGTACGTTCAACCCCGTATCCTTTACAGAATTCCACGGTCGTGTCGAAGCGTTCCAGTGCGAACCGTGCGACCCGCCGCACGAGCCTAACTTTGAGTATGACCTCCTTGCCGAGCATCTTATGACCGGTGGTGAGGCTCTCGGTATTGCAGCAGTGGCGAATAATGACACCTACAACAGCTATACTATCCCTCAGCGTGACTACCTCTACGCAGTTACCGATGAGGAGGGCAATGCAGTCCTCGATGATAACGGCAATGCTACCGCTTGCTGGGCTCCGTGGGACGATATGTCCACCTCCTATACACCTCAGTTCGCAATGCTCCAGGGTACAGTCTCCTATACCGTTGAGCTTCCCGGCTATAACGATGCAGGCGCGGCTCTCGTACAGTACGGTATCCTCGGTCAGGCAAACTACATTGCAGAAGAAAAGCTCGACTATCTGACCGCACAGACCAAGATATACGAGCGTGGCGTTACCAACGCAAACTCCGATGCATATGAGTTCGTTGGTCAGTGGCTTACCGACCAGTATGACGTAGAGGGTGCGGAAATGGATATCTTCCGTCCCGAATACGACGGTGAAGACCAGAACGGCAATTTCTATCCAGAATGCTACATAATCGCGCTCGATGCCGACAACCAGGTCAACCTTCAGGCGGCAAACGATATGATGGTATGGCTTGCGCGTAACGATGTAAAGATACTCCTCACCGAGGATGGATTCGAATACAACGGTGTCGTATATCCGGCAGGTACTATGATCGTTTCCATGTATCAGGCAAAGCGTTCCGTCGCCAACGGCGCACTTTACGATGGTACTCTTATTCAGCAGTGGACGGATCTCTATTCCGAGGGTATCACGACCTTCGGTGAGACTCGCGGCTTTGATGTCATTACCGTTGCAGAACCCACAGCATACGAAAATATCAAGGCTGTTTGCGGCGAGTGGCTCGACTACGAGGCGGCTGTGGAATATCGTGCAAACGTTACCTCTGCATTTAACGGCATCAAGGGTGGACAGGTCATCATCTCCAACGCCTCCGAGGACTCCACCGCGATGGTAAATGCTATCTTGAGAACCGGCGAGGATGTCGTTGCAATGATCACCGATGAGAACAGCGAATACTACGGTGACTTCATCACCTCCTATGATACATGGCTTAAAGTAGCTGATCACTTTGTAGTTACCGCTACCGGTATCTCCGCAGCCGATGCTCCTACAGCAAACGTTATCACAAAGGTTCCCACCGTATATCTTACCGGTTCGTCCGATGTAAGTGATTCCGGCTTCGTCTACACCTCTCGTGTTACCAATACCTCTTGGAACTACGATAACGAAGCAATGGAAATGATGAATATCGATGTTACGTCCGACCTTGAGAATGCTGACGTTATAGTCGGTGCTTCCGCTCCCACCGAGGAGGAGAGTGCGGCTATAAAGGCAGGAACCCCCTACATCGGTTACGGCTCAAGAGCCGGCGGTATCCTCGGCGATGCACTCGTTCGTGAATCCGCATACGGTATGGACTGTCTTGCATACGTCACCTACCCGAATACCACCATCGTCAACTCCAGCTACGTTATGGACGGTGATGATGTTCTGTACGGCTACGGCTTAGGCTATTACACCGTTGTTCCGGACGGTGCAGTCGTTCTCGTTCAGACAGACGGTACTCGTGAACCCACCGAGGGCTTCGTTCAGACGATCACCGAGGAACAGGCAGCAGCAAGTGAAGCATACCTGAACGGTTCTGTACAGGGTATCGCGTACAACGGTGAGGATGCGGAAGGCAACCTTGTAAATGTTGTACTCTTCGCAAATACTCTTACTAACAAGCTCCATCAGCGTGATGAATATGCGTTCATCAGCAACTTCATCTTCTCGAACCTCCTCGGAGATACCTATGTTCCCGCAGAGGATGCTGTAATTGAAGAAGCAGACGTTGAAAAAGTAACAGCAGAGACCGTCAGCAGATATCCGGTCGCTCTCGAAGAGACCCCGACTTTCGGTATATTTGCACCCGTTCTCAGCGAATATGCCTCCAGAAGCTAAAGTATCGATAGACTGATAGATATCAGGGAGACCCAAACGAGTCTCCCTGATATTTTTTTATTCTGTTTATTTTATACGTCGGGGCATACAGACAATATTTTAGGGAATGCACCGCCAGTCGGTACATTCCCCATTTGTCTTATATCATTTTCCAGAATTCGATATCGTTATACACAAATTCCGTTTCTTCGTCAACGAGAGCATCGGTCGGATAGCCCTTCGGGAGAAGCTCGAGGTAGCGTGAACCGCCTCTGCAATGATCGATGCCATCCTTATGTAAAGTACAACGAGCAAATCGGAAGGTGTTTTTCGTCATATAATTTCTGTGGTATTCCTTTGCAAAGCCGTTTCCGTTGTAGTCTGCCGTTGGATTTTCGAATATCGACTCACCTGCGATCAACAGCTCACGCAGATGCGGAAGCGATACGAATTCGCCTGCACTGTCGCTGAGGTACAGTCTCCATGTCGGGTAAAGAATTATCCGTTTGCAGGACGGCATTAGAGTATCGACCACAACGTGACAATACGAGAACGGTTCTTCATA
>CAYSKU010000025.1:0-16685 GCA_964431775.1 uncultured Ruminococcus sp.
GGCTACTCCTCGGTCTACCACGCGCTATGGCGAAACGTCATAGACCACATGGACGAGGATGCGATCGAGAATGACGATGCCGCGCTGGAGCGGCTGAACGCACTTATCGATCGGCTCGAGGTAAACGTTCCGTTCGGTGAGGTATCGTCACCTGTTGCGGAGGCGGTGAACGGTGCGGAATACGAGCTTTCGGAGAACAGTGCCGGAATATTCGGCTTCCGACTGAGCTTTGAGGGAGAACACGGAAGCTTATGCTATCACACGAAGCGCGGCGAACGCACGCTCCGCTTTGGCATAGGTCGTTACGAGGACACGGTCTTTCCCGAGGTACACTATTCGGGAAGGCGTATCAATCAGCCGAAGGGTGAGGGCTACCGTTGTCTGAACACGGCGGTATGGACGTCCCCGAACACGCTTCTCGTTCGGACGTTCGTTATCGACGACTACTTCGGCAATATGTCTGCGGTATTCGTCTTCGACGAGGATCGCGTACAGCTTTCAGTAACGAAGACCGCCGAATGGTTCCTCGACGAATACGTCACGTCCACCTCCGGTCGGCAGGGCGGCTGAGCCGCCAAACAGGCATCGGGGCGGCTGAGCCGCCAAACAGCCATCGGCGTTCGTGAAATTTGAGGTGGAAGATATCCCACGACAATTTTATTTGGTGCAGGTTTGTCTGCTGACGGCTTATCTTGTCTTTAGCAGACAGTACGTATCAAATACCAAAAAAAGACAGCCTTGCGACTGTCTTTTTTATATCGTGTATGTCCTTTACAGACCCATTTCTTCCTTGATCTCGGCGAACTTTGCAACGATATCGCGGATGTCTGCCTCGGTAAGTGCAGCGGAGATCTGGGTACGGATCCTTGCCTTGCCCTTCGGAACGACAGGGTAAGAGAATGCAACGACGTATATTCCCTTCTCCATAGCACGTGCGGCGAATTCGCTTGCCTTATGCTCATCGTAGAGCATGATCGGCAGGATGGGCGAACCGCGGAACGTTACGTCAAGACCGAGCTTCGAGATCTCCTCCGCAAAGAGCTTCGTGTTGTTGAACAGACGCTCACGGTAGGACGGATCGGAGTCGAGCAGGTCGAGAACGGCGATAGTAGCCTCGCAGATAGCGGGAGCAACGGTATTCGAGAAGAGGTACGGACGTGAACGCTGACGGAGCAGGTCGATTATCTCGCGGCGACCGCTCGTATAACCGCCGGACGCACCGCCGAGTGCCTTACCGAACGTACCGGTGATGATGTCAACTCGTCCCTCAACACCGCAATATTCGGCTGTGCCGTGACCATGCTCACCCATGAAGCCGACTGCATGGCTGTCGTCTACCATAACGAGTGCATCGTATTCGTCGGCAAGGTCGCAGATCGACTGAAGGTCTGCAACTATACCGTCCATGGAGAAGACACCGTCGGTCGCGATGAGCTTGATACGACAGTCCTTTGCCTCCTCGAGCTTTGCGCGGAGGTCGTCCATGTTATTGTTCTTGTAACGGAATCTCTGTGCCTTGCAGAGACGGACACCGTCGATGATGGAGGCGTGGTTCAGCTCGTCACTGATGACCGCATCCTCTGCGGTCAGAAGTGTCTCGAACAGACCGCCGTTTGCATCGAAGCAGGAGCTGTAGAGGATAGTGTCGTCGGTTCCGAGGAAGTCGGAGAGACGCTTTTCGAGCTTCTTGTGTACCTCCTGCGTACCGCAGATGAAACGAACGGAGGAAAGACCGTAGCCCCATTTGTCGTAGCTTGCCTTTGCCGCATCGATGATCTTCTGCTCGGAGGCAAGACCGAGGTAGTTGTTCGCGCAGAGGTTGATGAGCTCACGTCCGTTTGCAAGGACACGCGCACCCTGAGGAGTGGTGATTATCTTTTCGTTTTTCGCCATACCGCCTGCTTCTATCTCTTCGCAGGTGGCACGGAAGTAATTCAGTGCAGACTTCATTGTAATATTCTCCCGAGATCTTCAATAAATATCGAATTTATAACTTATATTGCTTATTACTTGTTTATGTTCGTCCAGTCGAGGATGACCTTACCGGAGTTGCCGGAGTTCATAGCCTCGAAGCCCTTTTCGAAGTCACGGACATCGAAGCGGTGTGTAACGATACCTGCGATGTCGAGACCGCCCTGGAGCATAGCCTGCATCTTGTACCAGGTCTCGTGCATCTGACGACCGTAGATACCCTTGATGGTCAGACCGTTGAAGATGACCTTGTTCCAGTCGAGCTTTGCATCCTGACGGAGGAGACCGAGCTGAGCGATACGACCGCCGTGTACCATGTGGTCTACCATAGTGCCGAGACCGGACTGTGCGCCGGACATCTCCATACCGACGTCGAAGCCCTCAACGATACCGAGCTCCTTCATGAGGTCGTCAAGGCTTTCCTTGGAGGTATTGATCGCGTACTTTACGCCGAGCTTCTTTGCGAGGTCGATACGGTAGTCGTTAAGGTCGGTGATAACGACGTAGCGTGCGCCGCAGAACTGAGCAACACAGGCTGCCATGATACCGATCGGACCGGCACCCGTAACGAGAACGTCTTCACCGACAACGTTGAAGGCAAGTGCGGTGTGGACTGCGTTTCCGAACGGATCGAAGAAGGCGTACATCTCCTCGGGGATGTTGTCCGCGCAGGGACGAACGTTCGTTTCGGGGATAACGAGGTATTCTGCGAACGCACCGTCACGGTTCACGCCGACGCCGACAGTCTCCTTGCAGAGGTGGCCGTTACCTGCGAGGCAGTTACGGCACTTACCGCAGACGATGTGACCCTCACCGGACACGATCTGTCCGACGTGATAGCGTGTGGTATTCTTACCGACCTCGACGATCTCACCGACATATTCGTGACCGATGACGCGAGGCACCTCGATGGTATCCTGAGACCACTGATTCCAGTTGTAGATGTGGAGGTCCGTACCGCAGATAGCGGTCTTATGGATCTTGATCTTAACGTCGTTATCTCCGCAGGCAGGCTCCGGCACTTCGTCCATCCAAAGACCGGGCTTTGCGTATTTCTTAACAAGTGCAAGCATGATGAACACTCCTGTTTATGTATTGTATAGTAGATATTATATTGGCTTCTATTATAATGATAGCACATATGTATCGGTTTGTAAATAGCAAAAATGAGTTAACGAGGTATAGATTTTAGTTATAGCAGTGTATCTCGTCTATTCTGCGTACGACAGGCTCACACGAGCCGTAGGACTGTATGGCGATGACACGATCAAACTCGGGCAGGAGCATCAGCCGCTGACCGTACATACCGCCCTTATGTGACTCTCCGGCGATCGAGGAGGAATCAAAGCCGAAGTGACGTGTCAGAGCAAGCTCGACCCAGTCACGTGAGAGGAGGCGTTTTCCGCCGCATACGCCGCCGTCAAGGTACAGCTTACCGAGCTTTACCATATCGGCGGAATGGACGTAAAGTCCGGTCGCGCCGATCGTGTGACCCATCGGGCAGTGGCTCCACGAGGCTTCGATAAAGCCGAGCTGCCAGAACAGCTCATGCCAGAGGAAGCTGTCCATGCACTCCCCCACCCTTTTTTCGACTACACGCGAGAGAAGGTAGAACGCACCGTCGGAATAACGTGAGCCGGTACCGGGGGCATATTCGAGCGGATAGGTCAGCATATAGCGGAGGAGGTCGCTCGTGAATTCGGAGACGTTGTGGGTATCGATATCGAGAAAGCCGCCGGGCAAGCCGAGGCTGTGAGTCAACGCCATCTCGACGGTCGCGCCGCTCCAGCGTCCGTCAAGCTCGGAGGCGTAGCCGCCGGAGGCTATCTCCTCCGCGAAGATATCGCATATTTTTTCATCGAGACGTACAAGGTCGCGGTCGGCAAGGATACCTACGGCGGTCATGGTGAAGGTCTTTGCGACGGAATAGACGTTCTGACAGCGGCAGACCCTCCTGCGTTCGAGGGTCTCGATCTCACCGTTGCCTGTGACCTCGGATATACGGATAACGTCGGTCGGTGTGTTATCCATGAGCCTGTTCAGCTCGTCAAGCAGCTTGCTCATTGATGCTTCTCCTTATCGGTATAGGTGGTATGATCGAATTATAGCATAGCGGAGAAGCTCTTGTAAAGCATCGGCTGAAATTTTGTCCCGTGCAGACCGAGACCCGCACTTTTCCACACCATCGTGGGACGTCTCCCGATCTCAGCTGCACTAACGCCGATGACCGCACCTGTACAAAGCACAAAAGAATAAAAATTCAAAGATCCCCTACGTTTTCTTTCCTTTTTCCTCACGCTGAATCTTGACATTTTTTATAAAAAGATGTATACTGTACGTGCAAAATCAGATATGGAGGTTTTGACTATGAAAATTCGTAAGATCGTTGCGCTCGTGCTGACCGTTGCTATGGGTCTCTGTGCCCTCGCCGGCTGTAGCAGCGTAAATTATGCGGAAAACAATACCGAATATGTGATCGGTCTCTCCGGTCCTCTTACCGGCAGTGCCGGAATGTACGGAACAGCCGTTGCAAACTCCGCAAAAATGGCTGTCGATGAGATAAACGCCGCAGGCGGTCTCAACGGCGTGATGTTCAAGCTCGTCGCGACCGACGACATGAACGATGCCACAAAGATATCCACCAACTACTCCTCTATGTATGAGGGCGGTATGCAGGTCTCCCTCGGTACCGTTACCACTACCCCCGGTCTCGAGTACAAGAACCTCGCCGCAGACGATAACGTCTTCTTCCTGACCCCCTCCGCCTCCGGTGATGCTATCCCCGAGCACGATAACGGCTACCAGATGTGCTTCGCCGACGGTAACCAGGGTAAGGTCGCCGCTGAGTTCGTAAACTCGACCTACGGCGGACAGACGATCGGCGTGTTCTATAAGTCCGATGACGCTTACTCCAAGGGTATCTACGACCAGTTCAAGGAGAACCTCGATCCCTCCATCACGGTCGTCGAAACTACCTTCACTGAAGCTAATACCACCGACTTCGCTACTCAGATCGATACCTTAAAGGAGCTCTCCTTCATCTTCATGCCCATCTACTATACTCCGGCTTCCCTCTTTATGATGCAGGCTAAGGATCTGATGAGTCCCTCCACCGTATACTACGGCTGTGACGGCTTCGACGGTATCGACAGCATCCCGGGCTTCGATATCTCCTCCATACCGCAGGAGGTCACCATGCTCTCGCACTTCAACTCCAAGGCTACCGAGGGCGCGGCAAAGGAATTTATCGATAAGTACGTTGCCGCCTACGGCGCGGACACCCTCAACCAGTTCGGTGCTGCCGCGTATGACTGCGTATACGCTATCTACGGCGCGATGAAGAAGGCTATCGATGAGGGTACCGAGATCCCCGTCACTATCGGCGCGTCCGAGCTTTGCGAGATACTCAAGAAGCAGTTCAACGGCGGTTATACCCTGACCGGCGGCGCGACAGGCGAAAGCATCTCGTGGGGTGCCGACGGCTACGTCAACAAGGGTGCTATCAAGTACGTTATCAAGGAAGCAAACTGAGCTTATCCGACTGTCGGGGAATATTTCCCCCAATATTTCGCCTAAAAGTTTTGAAGTAAGGTTCGGAGAGGAACTTTTTGCGTAAAGGTTCCTCTCCGAGCATTCTTTTTTAAGGTATCAACATGGAACTTATTTTATCCACTCTGATCAACGGGCTGAGTCTGGGCGGCATATACGCCATGATCGCACTCGGTTATACTATGGTATACGGTATCGCGAAAATGCTCAACTTCGCTCACGGTGATATCATTATGGTCGGCGGATACGTTATATACGTGTTTATGGCGTTCAAAAGCCCGCTGCTTGCCGTCGCTATGGCGGTCGTCTTCTGTGTCCTGCTCGGTATCGTTATCGAAAAGGTCGCGTATAAGCCGCTTCGCGGTGCATCTCCCCTCGCCGTACTCATCACGGCAATAGGTGTCAGCTACCTCCTCCAGAGCCTTGCACAGATCATCTTCGGCTCGGCAAACAAAATGGTCACGGTCTACGACTTCGGCTCGGTCTCCTTCCTCGGCGTGTCCGTTCAGGTCTCCGCGCTCGTGACCCTCGCCGTGACCGTCGTCGTAATGGTCGCGCTGACTCTGTTCGTAAAGTATACGCGACTCGGTCGCGCAATGGTCGCAGTGTCCGAGGACAGAGGCGCGGCACAGCTCATGGGCGTGAACGTTGACGGTATCATCACCGTGACGTTTGCGATAGGCTCGGCTCTCGCCGCTCTCGCAGGACTGTTCTACCTTCTAAAAGCACCGAGCGTCTCCGCGACCCTCGGCGCGATGCCCGGTATAAAGGCGTTCACGGCAGCTGTCATCGGCGGTATCGGCTCGATCCCCGGTGCTATGCTCGGCGGTATCCTGCTCGGTGTCGTCGAATCACTGTCCTATAAGATAACGGTGATCGCTCCCTATACCGATGCCATCGAATTCTCGATACTGATAATCATTCTTTTGGTAAGACCTACCGGCTTTCTCGGTAAGAAACGGAGGGAAAAGGTATGATGGGCAAGCTGAAAAACGTTCGCTGGAGCCACTATATCAACTATATCGTCATCGGTATCTTCACGCTCGTCTTCGGTATCATGACACTGACCGGCGGAAGACTGAACAGCTCCGTGCTGTTCCTCTTTGAAAAGATCGCGATAAGCATGATACTCGCAGTGTCTCTCAGCCTTGTCGTCGGCTTTCTCGGGGAGCTGTCCCTCGGTCACGCCGGCTTTATGTGTGTCGGTGCGTATATCGGCGGTAAGTTCTCCGTCATACTCGAGCCGAGCATAGGCAACTCTCCCCTGAACCTCATACTGTCACTGCTCGTCGGTGCGGCTGTCGCGGCACTCTGCGGAGTCGTGATCGGCATACCTGCGCTCCGTCTGCGCGGCGACTACCTTGCGATAGTCACCCTCGCGTTCGGTGAGATCGTGAAGTCCGTCTTCCAGAATACGTCCGACGAGACCTTCGGCGGCGCACTCGGTCTCGAGACCCCGCGCTACGACAAGAAGTACCTGTTCATCTTCGCGTTCCTGCTCGTCCTCCTGACCCTCGCCGTCCTACAGAACTTCATCAGAAGTAAGCACGGACGTGCAGTCACCGCCATACGCGACAACGAGATCGCGGCACGTGCCACAGGTATAAACGTAACGAAATACAAGCTCCTCGCGTTCACTCTGTCCGCCGCCTTTGCCGGAGTTGCCGGAGTCCTCTACAGCTTCGGAAACTATACGGTGCAGAGCGCGAAGTTCGGCTACAACTACTCCATCGAGATACTCGTTATGGTCGTTCTCGGCGGCATGGGAAGCATAAACGGCTCTCTCGTCGCGGCAACGCTCATAACGTTCCTCAATACCAAGCTCGCGACTATACTGACGGGAGACCTTGCGGTGCTTCAGAACCTGCTCTACGCAGTCATCCTTATACTGATAGTCATCTACAATAACGCCCCGGGACTCAAGTCCTTCCGTGACCGCTTCAACCTCGGCGTTCTCCGTGAAAAGCTCGAGCGCGGACGGAACGATCCGGCGAACAGACGTGACGACCGTGCAAAATGGGACGTCGTTCCCACAAAGATCGAGATGAACGAGATATTCACCGCCGACGTAGCCACACAGGATAAGAGAAGCGCACCGGAGAAAAAGAACGATAAGGGAGGTGTCGAGTGATGGCAGAGTACATTCTCGAAACAAGGGGACTCGGTATCTCCTTCGGAGGACTGAAGGCTGTGCAGGATGTGAACATCCGCATACGCAAGAATCAGATATACGGTCTGATAGGTCCGAACGGTGCCGGAAAGACCACGGTCTTCAACCTGCTGACCGGCGTATACAAGCCGACCTCCGGAACGTTCCTTCTTGACGGTGAGGAGCTGTGCGGACTCAGTCAGGAGAAGATAAACCATCGCGGAATAGCACGTACCTTCCAGAACATACGTCTCTTCAACAACATGACGGTCGTTCGAAACGTCATGGTCGGTCTGCACGATCAGCCGGAATTTCGCTGTACCGTTGCGGAATCGATGCTCCGTCTGCCGCGACACTACAGGGTCGAGCATTCCATGCGCGAACGTGCAAAGGAGCTTCTTCGTATCTTCGGACTTGAGGAGGAGCGAAACAACCTTGCCTGCAACCTCCCCTACGGTAAGCAGCGTAAGCTCGAGATAGCACGTGCGCTCGCGACCTCACCGAAGCTGCTCCTGCTCGACGAGCCTGCGGCAGGTATGAATCCTCACGAGACCGAGGATCTCGAAAGCACCATCCGCTTCATCCGCGACAGCTTTGATATGACCATCCTGCTCATCGAGCATGACATGAAGTTCGTGTCGGGTCTCTGCGATGAGCTGACCGTCCTTAACTTCGGTACAGTGCTTGCGGAGGGCGACACGAAGACCGCGCTCCGCGATCCCGAGGTCATCAAGGCATATATCGGAGGTTGATCTTATGGCAATGCTTGAAGTAAAGGGTCTT
Organism: uncultured Ruminococcus sp.; assembly: GCA_964431775.1. Taxonomy (GTDB): domain Bacteria; phylum Bacillota; class Clostridia; order Oscillospirales; family CAG-272; genus UMGS1696. The sequence goes on from CAYSKU010000025.1 coordinate 8,453, forward strand.
GAAGTCTATTACGGCGTGATATGCGCCCTAAAGGGTATCTGCTTTGAGGTGAACGAGGGTGAGATAGTCACCCTGATCGGCGCAAACGGCGCAGGAAAGACGACCACCATGCAGTCCGTCGTCGGACTTATCCCGAAAAGGTCGGGTACCGTCCGCTTCAACGGAGCCGACATAACGCAGACACCGTGTCACAGGATAGTGAAGCTCGGTATGACGCAGGTCCCCGAGGGACGGCGCATATTCCAAGAGCTGACCGTTTACGAGAACCTACTGCTCGGTGCGTATTCCGTAAAGGATCAGTCGGGCTTCAAGAACGACCTTGACGCTATATACACACGCTTCCCACGTCTTGCGGAGCGTAAGAACCAGATCGCCGGAACTCTCTCGGGCGGTGAACAGCAGATGCTCGCCATGGGACGAGCCATAATGAGTCACCCGAAGCTCCTGATGCTCGACGAGCCGTCCATGGGACTTTCTCCCCTCCTCGTCGATCAGGTATTCGAGATAATCCGCGACATAAACCGTGACGGTACGACGATACTTCTCGTCGAGCAGAACGCCGGAAAGTCACTTGCGATATCAGACCGCGCATACGTCCTCGAAAACGGAAGCATAGTCCTCTCGGGTACGGGCGCGGAGCTTGCGGCAAGTGAGATGGTACAAAAGGCATACCTCGGCGGCTAGGACGTGTTTGAAAAAAGTCAATACTTCTTTTTCAAACAGTGTCCAAGAAAACACATCATCTATCGGAGAATATCATGAAAAAACGCTTGATCTCAACAGCACTCGCACTTATAATGCTCTACGCTTCGTCCTGCGCGACACCGGAGCAGAAGAACGACACGGACGGCGGCGCGATAGTCCTGACCGACCAGACGGGACGTACCGTATCTCTCGAGGCTCCCGCCGAAACGCTCGTCAGCTGCTATTACGTCTCCTCGTATGCCGTCCTTGCGCTCGACCTCGAGGATCGCCTCGTCGGTATCGAGAACAAGGCGGACACACGTCCGATATACGAAAAAAGCGCGCCCGAGGTGGTCTCTCTTCCGGCAGTCGGCACGATGAAGGAGTCGAACGTAGAGCAGATCGCGGCACTTGACCCCGACCTTGTCATCATGCCGAAAAAGCTCGCCGAGGCTGCCGAGACTCTCGAGGGTCTCGGACTGAACGTCGTTCTCGTCGATCCCGAGGATCACGAGAGCCTTTGTGATATGCTCTCACTCATCGGTGAAGCCTGCGGCGTACCGGAGCGTGCGGACGAGCTCATCACGTATTACGATACGCAGATGACCTCGCTCGAAACACTTTGTGCCGAGGTCGAGCGACCGAAGGTCTACATGGGCGGCAACTCCTCCTACCTCACGACAGCACCCGAGGGAATGTACCAAAGCTCACTTATCGACCTTGCCGGCGGCGTGAACGTCGGTGCAGAGCTTGAGGGCGACTACTGGACAGAGATATCCTACGAAACGCTCCTCTCCTACGACCCCGAGGTCATCGTGATCCCCTCCGGTGCGGATTACGGTGCGGAGGACATACTCGGTGACGAGCAGCTCTCGGCAGTCACCGCCGTCGTAAACGGTGCAGTCTACGAGATGCCCGCGGGACTTGAGGAATGGGACTCCCCCGTCCCCTCCGGTATCCTCGGTGCTATGTGGCTCACCTCCGTGCTCCACCCCGACTGCTACAGTGCGGACAGCTTCCTCGAGGATGCAGCAGCATTCTACGAAACGTTCTACGGCTTTACGCCCGATGCCGCGCTCCTACAGTGATGGGCAAAAAACGTTCACCCCTGCTTTTTGTACTCGCGTTCGTTCTTCTGCTTCTGACCGTCACTTCACTGGCGGTCGGGAGCTATCCACTAAGCCTAAATGATATTACCGCCGCATTTCGTGAGCTTTTTCTTCCGAAGACCATGCGCTCCATGTCGAGCCGTGTCCTTTGGGGTCTTCGTGTTCCGCGTACTGCGGCGGCTCTTTTTTCCGGCTTCACACTCGGTATGTGCGGAGGCGTGTATCAGCTGCTGTTTTGCAGTCCCCTCGCCTCCCCCGACCTTACAGGCATAGCCTCGGGTGCTTCCTTCGGCGCGGCACTTGCGATAATTTTGGGAGTCGGCGGCTCGTTTGCAAGGATGGGCTTTGCGTTCTGCGGCGGACTTTTGTCCCTCGTTTTCGTCCTCCTTTTGGTACGTGCGGCAGGGGGAGAGAGGACGGGAACGTACATACTCGCAGGTATCGTCATATCCTCCCTTGCGGATGCCGGACTTATGGTAATGAAGTCCCTTGCAGACCCCGAACGTCAGCTTGCGGCGATAGACTTTTGGACTATGGGTTCTCTTGCCGCCGTTTCGTCCGATAAGGTCGTACCTCTCCTCTGCCTGACCGTCCCCTCACTCGCGCTCCTGCTGCTTTTTCGCCGTCCCGTGACCATGCTCGCGCTCGGTAACGAGGAGTGCTTCGCCTCGGGACTTTCGCCAAACCTCTGGCGTGGGATACTTCTCTCCCTCTCGACCCTTGCAGTCTCCGCCTGTGTCGCGGTGACGGGCGTTATCGGCTTTGTCGGACTGATCGCCCCACATATCGCCCGTCTGCTCTACCGTCGGCGTAGCGGTGCATACCTTGCGGTCTGTGCCGCACTCGGAGGTATCATACTTATATCGGCAGACCTTGCGGCGCGCTCGGTCGGAAACGGTGCGGAGCTTCCGATAAGCATATTTACCGTTGCCGCCGGAGTGCCTGTGCTTGTCGTCCTGCTGTGCCGACGAGGGAGGACTATGTCATGAGTACGCTTCGTGTACGCGACCTTTCGGTCCGCTACGGAAAACGCACGGTGCTGTCGGGGGTAGAGCTTGACGTAAGCTCCGGTGAGATAGTCGCGCTCCTCGGTGAGAACGGCTGTGGAAAGACCACTCTGCTTCGTGCGATACAGGGGAGCATACCTCGCTCCGGCGGTGAGATCTATGTAAACGAGGTACCTCTCTCGGGTATGTCTCCGCGAAGACGTGCGACCTACGTTACGATGATGCCGCAGGAGCATCCGTCCGTGCAGGGACTGACGGGACGTGACCTTGCGGAAACGGCGTTCTATCCGCGACACGGTATCCTCGGTGCTACGACCGCGGAGGAAAACGAACGTCTCACGGAAGCTGCGCGGCAGTTTGGTATAGAGCGACTTCTCGAACGTGAGCTGTCCGAGCTGAGTGCAGGGGAAAGACAGCTGCTCGGGCTTCTTCGTGCGGCAGTACAGGATACGCCGGTGCTGCTCCTCGACGAACCCTCCTCCGCGCTCGACTTCAACCATACGAACGATATGTTCGAGCTTCTCCACCTCCTTGCAGAGCGCGGACGTGCGATCCTGATAGTCCTGCACGACCCGACCTCGGCACTACGTCACGTGGATGCTCTCATACGTGTGGCTAACGGAACTACAGAGGCGGTGCTTCGTGAGCCGTCTGCCGACACTGCGGCGGCGGAGAGCTTTTTGCGTGAGCTGTACCCCGATATCGCGGTGAACCGTACGCCGCTGTTCTGCTACAGAAAAAACGAAAGGATATAATATGGTAACGATAGATCGATATCTGCGTCCGAAAACGCTCGAGGAGGCGTATGAGGCGGCGCAGAAGAAAAACAGTGTCGTACTCGGCGGTATGCTGTGGCTGAGGCTCGGTAGCCGACGTGTCGGCACTGCGATAGACCTCTCCGACCTCGGACTCGACACCCTTGAGCGTGACGGAGATCACCTGCGTATCGGTGCGTATACGTCTCTGCGAACGCTCGAGACCGATGCGGAGCTGAACCGCCTGACCTGTAACGCCGTGCGTGACGCGCTCTCACCTATAGTCGGAGTGCAGTTTCGAAACATCGCAACGGTCGGAGGAAGTGTTTTCGGTCGCTTCGGCTTCTCCGATGTAGTAACGCTCCTTACCGCACTCGGCGCGTCCGTAGAGCTTTATGGGTCGGGAACGCTCCCCCTCACCGAGCTATGCACCATGGGAAGACTGAGCGACATACTGACTCACGTACTCGTTCCGGCGACCCCTGCTCGTGCGGCGTACCGCGCACAGAGAAATGCCGCGACAGACTTTCCGACACTGAATACCTGCGCCGTCCTTCGAACGGACGATAGCGGTAAGCGGGAGCTTACGGTGACGGTCGGCGCACGTCCGCTTCGTGCCGTACCGTACCGCTTTGCGGTCTCGGAGCATACGTCAGCCGATGAGGTCGCGGAGGAGATCACCGAAAAAACTGTATTTGCAACGAACTGTCGTGCCTCTGCCGAGTACAGAGCGCACCTGTGCCGCGTACTCGTGCGCCGTGCGGTCACGGAGGTACTGTCGGATGCTTCAAGCGAAACGGAGGAGAGATGATGGAGATAGCTTTTACACTAAACGGTAAGCGGAAGAACGCGGATGTGTCGCCCGACACTACGCTTTTCACGCTTCTTCGCGACTGCGGCTGTATGAGCGTAAAGTGCGGCTGTGAGTCCTCCGTATGCGGACTTTGCACCGTGCTTCTCGATGATGTGCCGGTGCTGTCCTGCTCGATGCTTGCCGTTCGCGTGGACGGTCGTACCGTCACGACCCTCGAGGGTCTACAGGAGGAGGCAGCCGGATTTGTCGGGTTCATCGCCGATCAGGGCGCGGAGCAGTGCGGCTTCTGCAACCCCGGTTTCGTCATGAACACGATAGCACTTTTACGTGAGAACTCCGACCCGACAGATGACGAGATACGTTCGTTCCTTGCCGGAAATCTCTGCCGTTGCTCGGGCTACGAGGGACAGACACGTGCGATACGCGCATATCTTACATCAAAGAAGGAGGGAGAACGGTGAAGCGCGAGTTCAATTCGGTCGGACGAGGTGTCAGAAAGAAGGATGCCATGCAGCTCCTGCTCGGCAAGCCTGCCTACGTTGACGATGTCACGCCGCACGACTGCCTTGTGGTAAAGGTACTTCGAAGTCCGCACGCTCATGCACTCATCGAGGATATCGACACGAGCATAGCGGAGCGTGTCCCGGGTATCGTTGCGATATACACCTACCGTGACGTTCCGCAAAAGCGGTTCACGATGGCAGGTCAGACCTATCCCGAGCCGTCCCCCTACGACAGACTCATACTTGACAAGCGTGTACGTTTTGTCGGAGATGCGGTCGCGATAGTCGCCGGTGAGGACGAACGAGCGGTCGATAAGGCTCTGCGGCTCATCAAGGTACGATACGAGGTACTCCCCGCCCTCCTCGACTTTCGCGAGGCACTCGACAACGAGATACTCGTGCATCCCGAGGATAGCTGGAAGGCACTTTGCGACGTCGGCGCGGACAACCGCCGAAATCTGTGTGCCTGCGGTGTCGAGGGTGACGGTGACACGGAGGCGGTCTTTGCCGACTGTGACGTCACCTTCGAGAGGACGTTCCACACAAAGGCGTGCCATCAGGCAATGATGGAGACCTTCTGTACCTATACGGAGATAGACCATTACGGTCGTCTGCACGTCGTAAGCTCGACACAGATAGTCTTCCACGCAAGACGTATCCTTGCAAACGCGCTTGACATACCGAAGTCGAAGATACACGTTGAAAAGCCGCGTATCGGCGGTGGCTTCGGCGCGAAGCAGACCCTCGTTGCGGAGATATATCCGGCGTTCGTCACGTGGAAGACGGGACGTAGCGCAAAGATGATATATTCGAGACACGAATGTCAGGTCGCAGGCTCGCCGCGACACGAGATGGAGATCACAGTTCGTATAGGCGCGTCCCGTGACGGCACGATACGTGCGCTCGACGTGCATACCCTCTCTAATACAGGTGCGTTCGGCGAACACGGACCGACAACTGTCGGTCTGTCGGGACATAAGTCGATACCGCTCTACACAGGTGCGCTCGAGGCGTTCCGCTTCTCCTACGATGTCGTGTACACGAACGTTGAGTCAGCCGGAGCGTACAGAGGCTACGGCGCGACACAGGGCATATTTGCCGTTGAATCGACCGTAAACGAGCTTGCCGAGCAGCTCGGTATAGACCCTGTCACGATACGTATGAAGAATATGGTACGTGAGGGGCAGATAATGCCGGCGTACTACAATGAGCCTGCCTCCGCGTGTACCCTCGACCGTTGTATGCTCCGCTGTGCGGAGGCGTTCGACTGGGAGAACAAGTACCCTGTCAGACGTATGCCGAACGGACGTATACGCTCCTCCGGCGTAGCTATGGCTATGCAGGGGTCGGGCATAGCCGGAGTTGACGTAGGCTCGGCGGCGGTGAAGCTGAACGACGATGGCTTCTACGTCCTGCGTATAGGTGCGGCAGATATGGGAACGGGCTGTGACACGATACTTGCACAGATGACAGCCGAATGTATGGACTGCTCCGTTGACGATGTCATCGTGTTCGGCGCGGATTCGGATGCCTCCCCCTACGATTCCGGCTCGTATGCCTCGTCAACGACCTACGTCACGGGACGTGCGGTCGAAAAGGCGTGTGCGGAGCTTAAGGAAAGGATATGCAGACTTGCCGCCGAGATGCTCGACTGTCGGGAGGACGAGCTGAGCTTTGGCGGACGAAGTGTGTCACGCATTGACGGCAGTGCCTCCGTGTCACTTGCCGACATTGCCGCACGGTCGATGTGCGGAAACGATATCGCGCTCGAGGCGGTGTCGTCACATTCCTCTCCGACCTCACCTCCGCCGTTCATGGTGGGAATGGTCGAGCTTGAGCTTGACCCCGAGACAGGCTCTGTCGAGATCTTGAATTATACAGCCGTCGTGGACTGTGGAACACCGATCAACCCGAACCTTGCACGTATACAGACAGAGGGCGGTATCGTTCAGGCGATAGGCATGACCCTCACGGAGAACATCCGCTACGACAGTCGCGGACATCTGACCGAGTCTTCGTTCCTGCAATACAAGATACCGACACGTCTCGAGACCGGACGACTTCACGTGGAATTCGCGCCGAGCTACGAGCAGAGCGGACCGTTCGGTGCAAAGTCGATAGGTGAGATCGTCATAAACACACCTGCACCTGCGATAGCTCACGCGATACGCCGTGCGACGGGACACTGGTATCGTGAGCTTCCGATACTTCCCGAGAGGATAGCGATGGATATTGCCGCGGACAGTGCCGACAGCTCACAGGAGAGCGCGGAATGATACACATATTCTACCTTGCGGCAGGACAGTCGCGGCGTTACGGCTCGAACAAGCTGCTCGAACCGTTCGGTGAGCTGCCGCTGTACCGTCACGGTCTCGAGACGATACGTGAGGCGGTGCGCGGCTGTACCGCCGAGGGAGGCTGTAGGCTGTACGTTGTGACGTGCTGGCGTGAGCTCGTGTCCGCGCTCGAAAACGAGCCGGACATACGACTTGTGTGGAGCGCGGACAGTCCTCTCGGTATGTCGTACACGATAAAGGCGGCGATAGCGGCTGCCCGACCGATATCGGATGGTGACTATATGGTCTTTGCGGTCGCGGATCAGCCGTATCTCAGCTCGAGCTCGGTCAAGCGACTGCTCGACACGGTGGCACTTTCGCCGACAACGGCGTGTCTGTCGTGCGGAGAGAGGTCGGGGAATCCGGTGCTTTTTTCGGCGGCACTTGCGCCGGAGCTGCTTGAGCTTGACGGTGACTGCGGCGGCAAGCGTGTGATGCTCCGTCATCCGGAGGGACATATCGATGTGCAATGCTCTCCGCATGAGCTGAGCGACATAGACTACCGTGTCGGCTGAGCAGCCTGAGGCTGCGCGCAGTCATCGGCGGTCGTGAAGCTGAATAGGAGAGCGATCACACGAGGGTGGAATTTGTGCAGGGATAAGAGTGGAGCTGGCGAAATTTGATAGTACGACCTCGTCCTTTTGTGTAGGGCGGTGGCTTGCTACCGCCGGAACGAATGATCAAGTAAGGCTATATTTTGTCATTTTTCTCCGTTATATTTGTTCGTAGCCATAATATTTGTTTTGGAATATAGCTTTCGGCAGGAGCAAGCCCCTGCCCTACTCCACTGAAATAACGCCGATCCGTACCTGTCGCTTGAAGCGACCAAGGTATGCCCTGTGCAGACTGCACGTAAGAGAAAAATAAAATGGAACGCCGCGGCGTTCCATTTTATTTTATGTTCCTGCGCGAGGGGCTCAGCCGACTCAGGCATGAATCGGCGCACTTTCAGTTTAGATCGAAGGATATCCCACGACAATATTATTTGTGCAAACATATTATATCGCATTCTCCTTCAGTCGCCG
>CAYSKU010000026.1:0-16374 GCA_964431775.1 uncultured Ruminococcus sp.
TTTTCTCACGAGGTGTGATATAATGTAGAAAAATCGGGAGCATAGCGGAGGAAAATAGGGTAATGTTCGGTGAAAAGCTAAAGGAGATACGTCGTCGAGACGGAATAACGCAGAATCAGGCGGCGGCACAGCTTGGGGTGTCGCTCGGCGCGGTCGGCAACTGGGAGAGCGACAAACGTACCCCCGATGCGGAGATGCTCGTGCATATAGCGGACACGTTCGGTGTGTCGGTGGACTATCTTCTCGGACGCACGGACGATGGTGGCAGTACGCCGACCGAGATCGACCGTTGTATCGAGCAGCTGAAAAAACGTCCGGAGCTCGTGACTCTCGTCTCGCTCCTCGCAAAAGCCTCACCTGCCGATGTCGATCGTATCATCCGCGTCATCGAAGCCATGGTCGGCTAAGGTCGGCTGAGCCGACAGGCATGAATCGGCAGCGGTCTGAGACCGCAGGCGGTCATCGGCGCACTTTCAGTCGAAACTGTTCGATGACCCACGACAATATTATTGGTGCAGGCAGATCTGCACAAACTCCACCCTCGTGGGATATCTTTCAACCCAAGCTTCACGACCGCCGATGACTGTTTGTCGCCTCAGGCGACCGATCAAAAAAGGCGGAAATACGATCGACCTGCGTTCGTTGATCCGTATAGCACCCTATTTAGCCATCTCAATATGGCTTCGCATCTTCATAGCAGCGGTGCATCGGTATCGTTCAAACGGCGGTCTTCTGTAGTTTTCCACCTTGATCTTCATATTCGGTTTTTGTTCTTCTGTGATTACATTATACCACGCCTCGTACCTTTTGTCAATAGAAAATATGCGAAATATACAAATATTTTTGCGCGGTGACGTTGTGAAGTAAAAAATACGGCAAATTTTCCGAAACGGCTTGCAATCGATCGGCATATCCTATATAATGGGAGCAACGAAAAAACCACGAAACAGAAAGGACAAGCTCATGCTACTCTCTACACAAACCGACAACGTATTCGCAAAATGCGGCATCGACGAGGGCTTGAAGGTCTTTGCAAGAGCCGGCTACGACGCGCTCGACTACTCCATGTTCGCCATGACGAACGACGACTGCTTCCTCAACCACTGTGACGTTGAGGCGTTCGCACGTGAGCTTCGCGGAAAGGCGGAGGCTCTCGGACTTTCGTTCAATCAGGCGCACGCTCCGTTCCCCTGCTGGAGAAACGGTGACGAGAGCTACAACAAAAAAATGCCGGAACGTCTCGCCGCTTCGATCAGGATCGCCGGAATACTCGGCGCAGGGGCGATAGTCGTTCACCCCATCGCGTACATAAAGCCGGGTGACGAGCAGAAGGCGTTCAACTTTGAGCTGTACAACAGCTTAAAGCAGGTCGCGCTCGACTACGGAACGAAGATCGCGCTCGAAAATATGTGGGGCTACGACGGCAAGCGCGGCTACATCATTCCGAACGTCTGCTCGTTCGCACGTGACCTTTGCGAATACTACGACGACCTTGCAGATCCGTCCGCGTTCACGGTATGTCTCGACCTCGGTCACTGCGGACTGATCGGCGAAGAGCCGGAGGATGCTATACGAGTCCTCGGTCACGACCGTCTCGGTGCGCTCCACATCCACGACAACAACTACCGTGACGACACGCACACCGCGCCCTACGCCAACGGCTGCAAGATGAACTGGGAGAACATCACACGTGCGCTCGGTGAGATCGACTACAAGGGAGACTTCACCTATGAGGCAGACTGCTTCCTCGGACGCTTTGCCGCCTCCGACATTCAGGTCGGCGTGAACTACATGGCAAGTCTCGGGCGTATGCTGATGAGCAAGATCGACGCCGCCAGACCCAGCGGCGTGTCGCCGCGGACATAATCGGGGCGGCTGAGCCGCCAAGCAGACATCGGCGCACGTGAAGCCGTGGTTGAGAGATATCCCACGACAATGTTATTTGGTCGGCTGAGCCGACAGGCAGTCATCGGCGTTCGTGAAGCTTAGGTTGAGAGATATCCCACGACAATATAGAAAGGTGTGGGGTGTTTAGGGTGGAGTTGACGAGCTCTTGTAGTACGACCTCTACCATTTGTGTAGGGCGGTGGCTTGCTGCCGCCGAAAACGAACGATCAGGTAATGCTATATTTTGTTTGAATTCTTCAATATTCGGCTGCACGTAGATGAGCCTCCCTCCGGGAAGGAGAGCGCGTAACAATAGACCTGCATACATAATACCATCTTGGTATCTCTTTCGACCTCGACTGAAATAATATCGATCGTACTATACCGCCTTCCCCCGGCATATGATTATGATGTAGTATCAGATCATACCGGAGGGAATGCTCGAATGAATAATACCATATACGTAAAGCGTTTCGATACAACGGCAATGTGCGACGTGACGGAGGATGTCGTCCTCCCCGACTACATACCCGAGGTGAGACGTGTCATCGGCGTTCGCGCCACCGTCTCCGCAGACGGTAAGTACCTGTCGGGCGATGAGCTCGAGACCGACGGCGGCGTGACCTATAACGTCCTCTACATCGGTGGTGACGGTGCGCTCTGCTCGACCTCACAGACCACCTCCTACACCGGTCACGTGCCGCTGAGAACGGACGGTGCGGAGGACGACCGCTTCACGACACAGGATATCGTCCTGTCCTGCACCGTTGAGAGCGTGAACTGTCGCGTTACCGCGCCGCGCAGACTGACACTTTCCTCAAAGGTGCGTCAGCGCGTCCTTTCTCAAAAGCCGATCGATGTTACGATGAAGACGGACGGCACGTTTCCCGTCAGAAGACGGACGGAGGAGCGGTCGTGTGCCGTCATGTCGGAGTACCGCCAGACCGGCGAATGCAGTGGCGAGCTGCGCGAGCGCGAGGGGATGAAGGTCATCTGTGCAAACGGTGAGCTGTGCCTGTCCGACACACGTCTGACCGAGAACGGCGGTGCGGTGCGGATCAAGGGGGATGCCTACGTCACGGCGGTGCTTCTCTCACCCGAGGGGCAGTACGTCACGTCACGCTCACGTGTCGCGGTCGAGGAGGAGCTATCGCTTCCCGAGCTGCATAACGTTTCCTCCTGCTCTGCGGCGGCGTTCGGCGAGGTCGTGCTTTTGGAGCTGACGGTCGGCGAGGGCGGCGTTATAGTGTGGCACATGGAATACGACCTCGACTGCTGTGTCATAAAACGGACGAAGGCGGTCGTTGTGACAGATGCGTACCTTGCCGGCTGTGCGGACGAAACGGAGGTCTCGACCCACGAGGCGGTCTGTCCGGCGTTTGCGGTGAACGGTCGTCTGACAACTCAGACCTCCGTCAAGCTGAAGCCGGGCATGGCATACGTATGTGCGTGGGGGCGCGGCACGGTCGAGCGGCTCGAGGTCGCAAACGGTCGAGGTGTCGTTGGTGGGAACGTAGTCATATCGGTCGCCTGTGCCGGAGGCGGCGAGGCGATCCTTGAAGAGGTGACACTGCCGTTCCGCTACGAATGCGACATCGGAGGGGATGCTTCGTCTGTACCGCTTGGTGGGAAGGTCGCGCTCCGCGTGACGGACATACAGGCGCGAGGTGACGGAGAGCAGCTTGGGCTGACCGCCGAGCTTGCGATATCGGCGGCAGTCCTCGGGACTGAGGTCGTGAGCTGTGTAGCGTCTATCGCGCCGTCCGGTGACGGCGAGGGTACGACCGCCTCGACTGCGGAGAACGTGATCCGCATATACGTTCCCGACGAGGGTGAGACCGCGTGGGACGTAGAGAAACGCTTCCGTCTCGGTCGCGAAGCACGCTCCGACGGCAACATCTACGTAGTCGGCTAACCCGCCTGAGGCGGGGTGCATGAATCGGCGTTCGTGAAGCTGGGATCGGAAGATAACCCACGACAATATCATTTGTGCAAAGTCGGCTAAGCGGCGTGACGCCGCAGGCATGAATCGGCGTTCGTGAAGCTGAAATTGTACGACAACCCACGACAATATCATTGGTGCAGATTTGGTCTGCTGAGGTCGGCGGTCTGAGACCGCAGGCGGTCATCGGTGTTCTTTCAGTCGAAATCGAAAGAGATACCACGACAATATAGAAAGGTGTGGGGTGTTTAGGGTGGAGTTGACGAGCTCTTGTAGTACGACCTCTACCATTTGTGTAGGGCGGTGGCTTGCTGCCGCCGAAAACGAACGATCAGGTAATGCTATATTTTGTTTGAATTCTTCAATATTCGGCTGCACGTAGATGAGCCTCCCTCCGGGAGGGAGGGGGACCGCGTTAGCGGTGGAAGGAGAACGCGGCAGCCTGAGCGGTCTGAGACCGTAGGCGGTCATCGGGGCTGCTGAGCCGCCGAGCGGTCATCGGCGTTCGTGAAGCTGGGATCCGGAGATATCCCACGACAATTTTATGTGTGCAAAGTCGGCTCAGCCGACCTCAGGCTGCCGCCGGTCTGCATAAGATAAGCTTCATGCGGTAATACTGTTTCCAAGAGAAATGCAAACGGAAAGCGTGAATATAGCATGAAGGATAATTTTTTCGGGGTACTCCAACGAGTCGGACGGAGCTTTATGCTCCCTATCGCCGTCCTGCCGGTCGCAGGTCTCCTGCTCGGTATCGGCAGCTCCTTCACCGACCCGACTACCCTCGAGACCTACGGTCTTACCTCCATCCTCGGTGACGGTACGTATCTCCATTCCCTCCTCGTGATCCTCGGTAAGGTCGGAAGTGTCATTTTCGATAACCTCCCTCTCCTATTCGCGGTCGGTGTCGCGATAGGTATGGCTCGTGCCGAGCGTGAGGTCGCCGCACTCTCCGCCGTTGTAGCCTATCTCGTTATGAATACCGCTATCTTCGCTCTCCTCACCGCCTCCGGTCAGGTGAACGAGGACGGCTCTCTCGCCGCCGGTATCCTCGAGGGAACGATCGTCTCCGCTTGCGGTATCCCTACACTGCAAACAGGCGTTTTCGGCGGTATCATAGTCGGTCTCGGGACGGCAGCCCTCCATGATCGCTTCTATAAGATACGTATGCCGAACGTTCTTTCGTTTTTCGGGGGTACACGCTTCGTGCCGATCATATCGGCGATCGTGTATATGCACGTCGGGATACTCCTCTACTTCGTTTGGCCCTTCGTCCAGAACGGTATATACGCGCTCGGCGGCGCGGTCACGAACAGCGGCTACGCAGGTACGCTCCTCTTCGGTCTGATAAAGCGTGCGCTCATTCCGTTCGGTCTGCACCACGTGTTCTATATGCCGTTCTGGCATACCGCGCTCGGCGGCACTGCCGAGGTCGCAGGTCAGCTCATCGAGGGTGGACAGAACATCTTCTTCGCGGAGCTTGCGAACTCTGCCACTGTCGAGCGGTTCAGCTCCGATGCGACACGGTACTTCTCGGGCGAATTCATCTTTATGATCTTCGGCTTGCCCGGTGCCGCGCTTGCGATGTATCACTCGGCAAAGCCGGAGCGCAAAAAGGCGGCGGGGGGACTTCTCCTTTCCGCCGCGCTGACCTCCGTGCTGACCGGCATAACCGAGCCGCTCGAATTTTCGTTTCTGTTTGTAGCACCCGCGCTGTTCGCGGTGCAGGTCGTGCTTGCCGGAAGTGCGTACATGGTGGCGCATATGCTCGACATTGCGGTGGGTCTGACGTTCTCGGGCGGACTGCTCGACCTGCTCCTGTTCGGGGTGCTACAGGGGAACGCGAAGACGAACTGGCTTCGCATAATTCCGGTGGGGGTCGTATATTTTCTGCTGTACTACTTTATCTTTCGTTTTCTCATACGGCGGTTCGACTTCAAGACCCCGGGGCGCGAGGTCTCGGGTGAGACGAAGCTGTACACGAAGTCGGACGTTTCGGCGCGTGAGCGCGGCGGCAACGGAGTAGGAGAGGGCAGGAGTAAAAGTGAGCTGATCGCGGCAGGACTTGGGGGGAAGGAGAACATCGTTGACGTAGACTGCTGTGCGACACGGCTACGCTGTACGGTGAGAGATGGAACGCTTGCAGACGACACGCTTCTCAAGGAGAGCGGTGCGGCAGGGGTGGTACATCGCGGCAACGCCATACAGGTGATATACGGTCCTCATGTCGCCGTGATCCGCTCCGACCTCCTCGAATACCTCAACTCGGGCGGCGGCTGACCCGCCGAGCGGTCATCGGGTCGCCTGAGGCGACAGGCGACCTCAGCCGACCCGATCCGGACTTTTTTCAAAAAAGGTATTGACAAAGTGAGATGGGCGTGATATAATAGTCACGTTGAGCGGCAATCCGTGTGGAAATGCGTGAACCGTCAATGCTAATATGGCTCAGTTGGTAGAGCACATCCTTGGTAAGGATGAGGTCCCCGGTTCGAATCCGGGTATTAGCTTGAAAATAAGGCGTTTGACCGAAAGGTCAAACGCCCTTTTCATTTTTCCGGATAATACGCAGTCTGCATAAGTCGAAACGTCAGCAGACCAAACTTGCACAAATAATATTGTCGTGGGATATCTTGCAATTTCAACTTCACGTGCGCCGATTCATGCCTGTCGGCTCAGCCGACCTCAGCAGACCAAATCTTGCACATATTATAATATTGTCGTGGGATATCTTTCGACTTTAACTGAAATAACGCCGATTCATGCCTGTCGGCTCAGCCGACCTCAGGCGACCCGATCAGCCGACAGAGGGGGATTGGGTGTAGGAGACGACGGTCACGGTCGTGTAGTAGTTGGTCGGATCGCAGATGGTGTAGACATAGCTCCGTTCGGCATCGGACAGCTTGCCATACCAGCACGAGGTCGTCTTGATCTCCAAAACAGCTGTCGCGATCGGAACCTCCGTCTTTGTCGGGTGCATCGCACAGACCGTCAGATACGTCGTCATGATGAGACGTTTGTACTGCTTGAGCATGGGATATTCACTCTCCTTGCCGGCAGCCTCCGGATAGACGTCGAAAAAGCTCTCCGTAACGTAATGCTCTTTCCAGTTGATACCGTCATTTTCGAGATTTTTCATACGTGTCTGCGCTATATCGTTCGTGGAGCTCGGATCGACATACGGCACGAGATAGCTTACCGCCAGTTCATCAATGCTTACGGTAATTTCTTTGTTTCCGCTGAACGTTGCATCATCGTTGGTACGTGCGTTCGCATCTACTCCGTTCGCGGGTATCTTTTCACTCTTTCCCGAGTACGTTACTATATACGGCGCGGAGATCGTGTAGCTTCCGGTAATGTTTCCGTCATACGCTATGTCAAAGGCTATCCTATTTGTAACAGCCGAGTAGTTTGCGGCACGGTCATAGCACGTCTCAACACTCTCACCCTCACGAAGCGTAATGGGTATGATATTGTAAAAGAAAGACGAGTACGGTACTCTTTCGGGATAGTCGCGGTAGTCGCGGTCGTTTCTCTGCCAAATACGAATGTCCATTATCGGCTCGACCTCGTAGTTGAGACTGTCCAGACCGTATGCCTCTGCTGTCCTTTCGACCTTGTTTCGTGACTCGAACCGTGAATCAAGGAAGATGTACGCAAAGGCAACAGCGAATATGCAAAGACCTATGACGATCATACGCAGGATCCGCCGAGGCTCAAGCCCGGGAGGGGTAGAATACATAAAATACTCCCTAAATAAAATGTATATCTATTATGTGGTGAATTAGTTGGGAAATTTCGTGATAATAAATAATGGGTGGTTTTAAGGCTGATTATTTATGCTTGCCTCTGAAGTATCGCCATCACAACTAAGCATACCACCATAAGTGACTTCTACAGAATATTTGTAAACTGTATACCCACCATCATTGTAAGAATCTTCCAAAACCCCTTCTCCACGTGACACGAAGCTTAAAGTACCCGAATGAGAATGTCCGTTTTTCATAACTCCACTTACTGTAGTAGTCATTGGAAATGTATCGGAACTATTGTTACCGCCATACCATCTTTCTGTATACTCAACGGTCTGTGTAACCTCAATATAGCACGATCCAGACATTGAGGTAGCTGTAACATTAGCACTAATCGCCACGATTGTAATAGAACATATCAACAGTAAATAGAAAACTTTACTTATAATACTTTTCATGAATATATGCTTCCTTTTACCATACATGATTTATTTGCGTAACATTATGGAGTTTCCCTAAAAACATGGAGTGAAGCATCAAACATTTCGTGCATCATAGCTCGCAAATAATAATACATACACAAAAAAACGAAGCGCGAATTTTAATCAAAACATCGTACTATCCCCTTTCAGTAATTTACTTATTTTAGAAAACGCCAAAGAACTTCACCCCACATCTTTATTATACGCTGTTTGTGTACGTGTGTCAAGTAAAAAATGCATTCCCTTTCTTACAAATTTTATTGCCTTAATTTAGCGAAAATGCACATATGGCTCAGCCGACCTCAGATCGCCCAAATCTTGTACAAATAATATTGTCGTGTGGAGAATACGTTACAATAAAGCAAACCTAAACTTAAAGTAACGCATTCTCCTTCAGTCGCCGTCATCGCCGCAAGCGGCGACCGCCGACAGCTCCCTCCCGGAGGGAGCCTCAACGTGTAGCTGAATAAGAAAGAATTCGAACAAAATAATGTATCTGAGACCGGATCTTGCACAAACTCCACCATCGTGGGATATCTCACCTACCAAGCTTCACGTGCGCCGATCCATGCCTGTCGGCTCAGCCGACCCGCTTAGTTGCAGAGGGATTTGAAGGTGTTCCAGACGGAGATGTGGGCGTCGTCCGCTTCGGGGGTGATGTTGCCGATCATCTCCATGCTGTCTCCGGCGATGTCGGAGGGGAGAGTCAGAAACTCACGGTACTCCTCCGAAATGTACGGCTTGGAGGCGGCGTAGGTGCAGTAGTAGCCGATGTACTCAAAGCACTTCGCTCCGCGCTCGGGATCGAGCAGGAACTCGATGAACTTGTGCGCCGCATCTGCGTTCGGTGCCTTCGACGGTATGAACATTCCCATTATGCCAAAGCCGATGCCCTCCTCGGGATAGACTATCTTGAGGGTCGGGTCGGACAGCTTCGCCATCGTCACCTGTGAGGTGTACATGACCGCCGCATCGATCTCGCCGGAGAGAAGATCGTCCTGTATATAGTCGTCCTTTATCAGACGAACGTTCGGCGCAAGCTCGTTCAGCTTCGCTCCCGCCTCCGCGATCTCCGCAGTGTCTAACGTGTTGTAGCTCTTGCCGAGTACCTTCAACGCCATTCCGTTGATGACTCGATAGTTCGCGATCATGCCGATCGATGACTCGAGCGAAGCATCCCACAGATCCGCGTAGCCGTTTATCTCTATGCCGACCTCGTCCGGATCGTAGACTATCGTCTGTACGCCCGAGCCGTAGGGGACGGTGTACTCGTCTGTCGGGTCGTAAAACTGTCCGCAGAACAGCGGATCTACGTTCCCGATGGACGGCAGCTTGGTCTTGTCGAGCTTCTGCGCCAGACCCTCCGCAATGACCGTCTCGATGATGTAGTCGTCCGCGATGACGAGGTCGTAGTCGCCACCCTCCGCCGCCTGTAGCTTCATGAGCATGGTCTCGTCATAGTCGAAGTTGACGTAGTTCACGCGAATGCCCGTCGTGTCCTCGAATTCCTCGAGTACCTCCGCAGGGAACATACCCTCCCACGTGTACAGGTTCAGCGTGCCGTTCTCGCCGCCTCCGCCGCACGAGGTCATGGTGGTCATCGCGCCGAGCGAGCCGGTAAGCAGCAGTGCCGAAAGCAGCAGGGACAGCCCCCTCGACTTTTTTGTGGTGTTTTTCATGGTCTTCCTCCTGTTGTATATAAGTATTTTTTTGTTGTATATGGTCGCCTGACCCGGCGGTCTGAGACCGCAAACAGTCATCGGCGTACTTTCAGTTAAAATTGAAAGATATCCCACGACAATATTATTTGTTGCAGGCTTGGTCTGCTGACTCGCCTGAGGCGGCGGTCTGAGACCGCAAACATGAATCGGGTCGCCTGACCCGCCTGAGGCGGGGGCGCATGAATCGGCGTTATTTTAGTTGTGGTTGCAAGCGATCCCACGACAATATCATTTGTGCAGGTTTGGTCTGCTGACGTGACGATTTTTTCAGACGTTATCAGCCTCCCTCCGGGATGGAGGGGGACCGCGTAAGCGGTGGAAGGAGAGCGCGGCGGTCTGAGCGGTCTGAGACCGCAGGCGGTCATCGGATCGCCTGAGGCGGGGGGCATAGTCGGCGTTCGTGAAGCTTGGGTTGAAAGATATCCCACGACAATTTTATATGTGCAGATCTATTATAACGCGCTCTCCTTCAGTCGCGGTCGTCGCTGTAAGCGGCGACCGCGACAGCTCCCTCCCGGAGGGAGCCTTGTTCACGTTCGGCTAAGTCGTCACGTCAGCAGACCGCCTCTGCACCAATAACATGGTCGTGGGATATCTCCCCTACCAAGCTTCACGTGCCCCGATGACCGCCTGTCGGCTCAGCCGACCTCAGCCGCCCCGATGCCTGCCTGTCGGCTCAGCCGCCTTTAGCAAGGCGGAGATCGACAGACAGAGGAGCGAGGCGAGAAGCATAAGTGTGCAGAGCGCGTTTATCTTCGGAGATAAGCCGGTCTTTATCTGCGTGTAGACCTTTATCGGAAGCGTGTTCACCGATACGCCCGTCACGAATATGCTGATTATCACATCGTCAAAGCTCATCGCGAACGCCATGAACATCCCCGACAGTACAGCCGGTGAGATCATCGGAAGCGTTACCGTGAAGAACGCCGCGAAACGCCCCGCGCCAAGGTCTCGCGCCGCCTCGATCACCGAATGGTCAAGCCCCTCCAGACACGCCGTGACCTCCGTGTATACGTAGGGTATGCAGAACGCCGTGTGCGCTATGACAAGGGTCAGCATACCGAACGGAAGCCCCAGAAGCGAAAAGAACGCAAGAAATATCATTCCAAGCACTATCTCCGGTATGATCAGCGGCAGGAGCGCGAGCTTCTCCACCCACCTCTTCAGCGGAAGACGCGACCTCTCCATTCCGAGCGCGGCACAGGTCGCGATGACCGCCGCAAGCACCGACGACGTCACTCCCAAAAATATCGAATTTACGAGCGCGTCAAGTATGCTCTCGTCCCGAAACAGCTCCCGATACCACCTGAGCGATAGCCCCGTCCACTCCGAGGACAGCTTGCTCTCGTTGAACGAGTATACCATCACCACTATGATCGGTAGATATGTTACAACTGTCATTATTATCGGATAGACGGTACGCAGAGCGATGCGCCGTGAGGCGCGTGACCGTTTTCTTTCCACCTGCATGATCCTCACCTTTTTTTCAGAATTGTCCGCAACGTTCATTGACCCCTCCTGCGCTTTTTCAGCAGAAGTCCGCAGACGAAGGCGGTAAGCAGCATGAGTACCACCGACAACGCCGCCGCGAACGGCTGATTATGTGCGCGCATAAGCTGCTCCTCGATCAGACTTCCGACAAGCACCACCTTGTTGCCGCCGAGTATCGAGGCTATGAAGAACAGCCCCATGGACGGTATGAACGTCAGAACGATGCCTGTCTTCAGTCCCGGCGCGGTCAGCGGAAGTATCACCGTGAAAAACGCCGCGACTCGTCCCGCACCGAGGTCTCGTGCCGCCTCAACGAGCGTCAGATCGAGCTTTTCCGCGACCTGATACACCGACAGAAACATGAACGGCAGAAGCACGTATATCATACCGACGACGACCGCCGGATACGTGTACAAAAGTCGGAGCGGCTCGTCCGTTATGCGGAGCCACATCAGCAAACGGTCAAGGAGACCGTTTGCGCGAAATATCACTATCCAGCCGACCAGACGGAGGAGCGAGTTCACGAAGTACGGTATCATCTGAGCCGTGCGGAAGAAATGCGCGAGCCTCGTCGGCAGAAGTGCCACACACAGCCCGAACGGATAGCCGAGCAGGATCACGGCGGCAGTCGAGATGATCGCGAGCCTTGCAGACTCCAAAAAGGTCGAAAGATAGACCTCGTCAAAGAGCTTTGCGTAATTTTCGAGGGTGAACGCATTACTGAACCCGAAGCCGTCTCTCGTCATGAACGAGAGCGCGAGCATATAGACGAGCGGTCCCGCGACGAACACGAGTGAGAAGAGGTACATCGGAAGCACCGCGAGAGAGGCGTTCCTCACTGACCTTCGCTTCATGCCTTTACCTCCCCGTCCGCTTCGCCCTCACACAGCACGGCGGCGTTTTTCGGTATCTCGAGGTACACCGTCATACCGACCGAAACGGTGCTGTCAAGTCCGTACCGTATCGCGGTCAGGCGAGTACTGCCGCAGTCGCACGTCAGGCGCAGGATACCTCCGGCGAAGTGGACGTTCGTCACCGTTGCGCGAAGGTGGGACGAGCCGCCTGCGATATCGTCTCCGGTCGGCTCTGTATAGGATATACCGAGACGTTCGCCGCGCAGTGCGGCGTGGACGAGGTCTCCCGTGCGGTACTCACGTCCGACCGAGCCGCGCCTTACGGTGAGCGGTATCCCGTCAAGCTCTACGGAGACAGAAGCGGAATCGACCGCGCCGACGTAGGTGCAGGGGATGACGTTTGCTTCGCCGACGAAGCGTGCGGTATAGACGGTTCGTGGGCTGTCGTATATCTCGGAGGGAGTACCGAGCTGGACGAACGCGCCGTTCTGCATGACGGCGATCCTGTCCGACATATTGAGAGCCTCCTCCTGATCGTGCGTTATATAGATAAAGGTTATACCGAGTGAGCGTTGGAGATTCTTGAGCTCGGTCTGCATCTGACGGCGGAGGTTCAGGTCGAGTGCGCCGAGAGGCTCGTCGAGCAGAAGGACCCTTGGCTCGGCGCAGACGGCACGAGCGATGGCGACACGCTGCTTCTGACCGCCGGACAGCTCGGAGGGGAAGCGTTTTTCGTAGCCGGTCATGCGGACGAGGGCGAGAGCCTCGTTGACACGGCGAGAGATATCCGCGCCGGAGTAGCGTTCGCGTTTGCTCCGTTTTGCGTTAGCTATACGGAGAGGGTAGGCGATATTTTCGAAGACGTTCTTATGAGGAAAGAGAGCGTAGCTCTGGAAGACGGTATTCACCTCACGCAGGTTCGGCTCGGTGGCGGTGACGTCACGTCCGTCAAGAAGGATACTGCCGGAGTCAGCCTCCTCGAGTCCGCAGATAATACGGAGAAGTGTCGTTTTTCCGCAGCCGGACGCACCGAGGACCGTCAGAAACTCACCGCGTTTGACGGAGAAGGAGAGGTCGCGGATGACCGGAGTCGAGCCGAAGGCCTTTGAGATACCGCGTATCTCGAGAATATTGGAAACATCGTCCATACGGACAAAACCATCCTTTTATGATAATCATAGCTTTATTTGCAGTATATATATGTTACCATATTCTCGGGCATATGTCAATTCTTAAAAATTCATTAAGTGAATTTAATAATTATTTTTTCGAGGCGGCTGAGCCGCCAAGCAGTCATCGGCGTTCGTGAAGCTTTGGTTGAAAGAGATCCCACGAGGCGGCTGAGCCGCCAAGCAGTCATCGGCGTTCGTGAAGCTTTGGTTGAAAGAGATCCCACGACAATGTTATTGGTGCAGATCTGTTATAATGTATTCTCCTTCCACCGCTTGCGCGGTCCCTCTCCCTCCCGGAGGGAGGCTCATTCACGTTCAGCTAAACCGTCTCGTCAGCGGACAAGTTTGCACA
The DNA here is from genome assembly GCA_964431775.1 of uncultured Ruminococcus sp. Classification (GTDB taxonomy): domain Bacteria; phylum Bacillota; class Clostridia; order Oscillospirales; family CAG-272; genus UMGS1696. The sequence goes on from CAYSKU010000026.1 coordinate 13,648, forward strand.
AATGATATTGTCGTGGGTCGTCGTGCGATCCCAGCTTCACGAACGCCGATCCATGCACGCCGCCTCAGCCGCCGTGTGATCTGCACAAAATAAAAATGTTGACAAATACATCGACGTATAGTATAATATCATTGGATCGATAATACAAATGCATGGAGGTATTGCAATGGATCGTGATATGCTCACCGCTTCCGCAGTGATGCGCTCTATCGTGCCGATCACCAGATTCAATCGTGGTGAAGCAAGCAAGATATTCGATGAGGTGGGATCCAGCGGCATGAAGATCGTGGTAAAGAATAATAAGCCTGCCTGTGTCCTCCTCTCCCCCGAACGCTATGACGAGATAATGGAGCTTTTGTCCGATCAGCTTCTTCTCAAGGAAGCTGAAAAACGTATGGCAGATGCCGATGACAGCGAGCTGCTGACACAGGCTGAGGTGATGGCTGAGCTCGGTATATCCGAAGATGACCTTGCCGATATCGAGGTAGATATCGACTGATGAGTTGGGAGATAGTTTACATCAAAGAAGCCCAAAGGGACATGAAAAAGCTCGATCCGCAAAGCAGAAGATATGTCCTGAAGGCTATCGATAAGGTATCAGCCGATCCCCGACCGAATTCGGAAGGCGGATATGGTAAACCGCTTGGCAATCACCGTACAGCAAAGCTGTCCGGTTATATGAAGATCAAGCTGAAAGACCTCGGATTACGTGTGGTGTACGGACTTGTGCGTGAAAAAAACGTTATGAAGATCATCATCGTATCTGTTCGCGACGACGATGAGGTCTATCTCGAAGCAGCAGCTCGGATCGGTAAACTCGAAAGGGAAGAATGAATATCGAAAAAAGTCTTAGGTGCTGTTTGAAAAATAAGGAGATATGTACGGGAGCGAGAGAGCTTTGTGATAGACGAAGAATTTTTCCTCAGGAATACGCCCGTATTTCAAGGGAAGATCCTGAAGTATAGCGCAAAAAGCTCCGCTATCTGTGCATATTGACTTTTTTCAAACACGCCCTAGGGCGACACCCCACTATACCAAACAGCGCAGTCCCGCCAAAGCGGAGCTGCGCTGTTCCTGTAGCCTCTTATAGCCTCTCAAAGCCGAGATACCGCGTTCCCTGAAACGTCAGGTCACCCTTGTCCCCCTCAACGAGCATACCGTATTCCTGTCCGGTCATATGTAATTCCATACGGTCGCCGCTGTCCACCTGAAACGTGACATAGTAGTCGGTGGTGTGATGCGTATGATGCTCGTGATGACGGTGCGACACATTCATTCTCTTGGTCACAACAGTCGCAGGCACGGTCAGTCGCGGAGAATTGTTGTTTTTGCTCCACTGACCGATACCGCGAACGATCGTCACTATAAATATGCCAAGTATAAAAACGAACGTCAGCGTGAATATCACGCCGAAAAGTCCGCTGAAGCTCCCAAAGCCCATGTTATATTCCTTTCTGCCCGATAGGCGGTGCTGTATGCTCTAAGCTCACATACGGAAGCGCGTGCGTTTCCGTTGAAAGCTTTTGTCGAAAGCATGGCAAGCTTTCAATGAGGCTCACGGTACATAGCCTCCGCAATGAAGCATCGGCGATCCTTCGTTACCGGGTGCTGTTTGAAAAATAAGGAGATATGTACGGGAGCGAGAGAGCTTTGTGATAGACGAAAATTTTTTTCGCAGGAATACGCACGTATTTCAAGGGAAGATCCTGAAGTATAGCGCAAAAAGCTCCGCTATCTGTGCATATTGACTTTTTTCAAACACGCCCTAACTCATGAGTTGATTATATCGCAAATTTTTAGCTTTGTCAACCCACCGTGACCGCACCACACCCCTCGTGCAGCTCAAAGAAGTAGTCGGTCGTTTGCTCCGATATCCGCGCAGTGCGACAGAAGAAAGAAAAGATCGCCTTTTCAGACGATCTCGTGTGTGATATCAGATCCTGTCAAAGAGCTCCGAGGGCTTGATCGCCGGTATGGCACTGTTCTTGAAGTCTTTGATGTTGCGGGTAACGATAAAATTCACTTTCGCTCGTGCGGCACAGACACTTTGCAGTGCATCCTCGTAATCGGAAATATCCATATCGGCTGCTTTCAAAAGGTCGCTTTCACGAAGATCGACCACGGTGAATATGGATGTGAGAGTAGTCAGAATTTCCTTGATCTTTTCGCTGTCCGGTTCCTTACGCATGATATATACGATGTTCGGGATGGACAAAGCGGAAATATATCCGGTGATCTGATCGGCTTCGCAGTATTTGAATACCTTCAGAGAATCATCCACGAAATTCTGACGGTTGCAGAGAACATCAAGGATCACGTTAGTGTCGATCAAGATCTTCATGACGGCTCATCCTCTCTGCCCGTGCCTTCTTTTCATCCGCATCGGAGGAAAGCACACCGACCAGACTTTCGGAAAGGAATGATACGGTACGGTCTTTGGATATCAGTCGGGCTATCTCGGTTCCGTTTTTCATGATGACGATCTCCTGTCCTTCCTGGACAAGCTTCAGAAATTTACCGAAATTGTTCTGGACTTCGGTCGCGGTAGCAGTTGTCACAATGCTCCCTCCTTGTTCTTTGTTACTATCATTATATCACAAAATAGCTAAAATGTCAATGCCTTAAAATCGCTAAGTCACGGCAACAGTATTTACATTAAAAGTCGCAAAACAGAGGTGCGTTATGGCATATATTACACGAGAGCTGGAGCGTAAGTTCCTGAAGCTC
>CAYSKU010000027.1:0-16031 GCA_964431775.1 uncultured Ruminococcus sp.
GGATCTCTTTCAACCAAAGCTTCACGAACGCCGATTCATGATTGTCGGCTCAGCCTACCTCAGCCTACCTCAGCCGACCTCAGCCGACTTTTTTGTGAAATTACACTGATGCTGTTGACAATATGTCGTTGGTTCATGTATAATAGTATCGTACACAGCGGCGAAAAACGTCGCAAAAAACGAATTTTCTGTAAAGGCAGGATAAATTATGTATTACATCGGCGTAGACCTTGGCGGAACTAACATCGCCATCGGTATCGTAAACGAAAAATTCGAGATCGTCAAGAAGGGCAGCACCCCGACAAAGCCGGAACGCGGCGCGGATGCGATCGTTGAAGATATGGCATCTCTCTCCCGCAAGCTCGTTGAGGAGCTTGGTATCTCCATGGACGAGGTAGTATCGGCAGGTGTCGCTACCCCCGGCACGGCGAACAACGAGACCGGCGTAGTCGAGTACGCGAACAACATTCCGTTCCTCCGCTACCCCCTTGCGGACCGTCTCTCCGCGCTTCTTGACGGCAAGCCGGTATACATCGAGAACGATGCAAACGCGGCAGCAAAGGCAGAGGCTATGGCAGGTGTTGCAAAGGGCGCACCGTTCTCCGTTATGATCACCCTCGGCACAGGTCTGGGCGGCGGTATCATCATCGGCGGCAAGGTATATTCCGGCTTCAACTTCGCCGGTGCGGAGCTTGGACACACCGTTATCGAGAAGGACGGACGTCAGTGCTCCTGCGGCAGAAAGGGCTGCTGGGAGGCTTATTCCTCCGCGACAGGTCTTGTCAACATGACGAAGGATGCGATAGTTGCCGCACGTGAAGCGAAGCGTGAGACCTCCATGGAGGAGATGATCGGCGGCGACCTCGACAAGGTATCCGCACGCACCGCGTTCAACGCGATGAAGGCAGGAGACGCAGTCGGTGCGGAGGTCGTTGACGAGTACATCGGCTACCTTGCTACCGGTATCGTGAACATAATCAACATCTTCCAGCCGAACGTGCTGTCCATCGGCGGCGGCGTTTGCAACGAGGGCGACAACCTCATGAAGCCCCTGCTCGAGAGGGTATGGTCTGAGACCTACTCTCGCGAAGGCACTCCCCGGACGAAGATCATGATCGCGCAGCTCGGCAACGACGCCGGTATCATCGGCGCAGCCGTCCTCGGTCAGTAAACCGCGGCGTGACGCCGCAGACAGTCATCGGCATTCGTGAAGCTTGGGTCGCACGATATCCCACGATGGTGGAGTTTGTGCAAAGTCGGCTGCTGACGGCTGAGCCGCCGAGCAGTCATCGGGTCGCCTGAGGCGACGGGCAGTCATCGGCGTTCGTGAAGCTGAAATTGTAAGATATCCCACGATGGTGGAGTTTGTGCAGACCTGTCTACAGACTTTTTGCCCTGTGCAGATCGCACGTAATTTAATAAGGAAGGGAACGCCTCGGCGTTCCCTTCCTCTTTTTTCTACGTGCAGTCTGCACAAACCAAGCCGTCAGCCGCCCAGATCTGCACCAATAATATTGTCGTGGGATATCTTTCAACCTAAGCTTCACGAACGCCGATGACCGCATGGCGGCTCAGCCGCCGCCTCAGCCGACCCGATGACCGCGCACCCAATAATATTGTCGTGGGATATCTTTCAACTTAAGCTTCACGAACGCCGATGCCTGCCTGCGGCGTCACGCCGCCTCAGCCGACCCGATGACCGCGCACCCAATAATATTGTCGTGGGATATCTTCCAACTTAAGCTTCACGAACGCCGATTCATGCCTGCGGCGTCACGCCGCCTCAGCCGCCCAGATCTGCACCAATAATATTGTCGTGGGATATCTTCCAACCTAAGCTTCACGAACGCCGATGCCTGCCTGCGGCGTCACGCCGCTAAAAGTTGGTGTCGATGAGCTTTTGACAGACGGAGGGGGAGTATCGCCAATACGATATGTGTCGTACCTCGTCGGGATCGATAAAATAGCGGAGCGGGGCGACCTCCGCTCGACCGCACAGGTCGATCAGGACGAGCTTTATCTTCATCCGCTCGGGTATCAGGCTCTTGATGTAGACCGAGCACGCCTCGCCCGGGCGCGCACCGTCAAACGCCTCCGCAAGTCCTGCCAGATTCGGCGCAAGCTCAACGAACACGCCGTACTCCTCGACCGAGCGTATCACGCCCGTGACCGTCTGACCCGGCGCGAAGAACGCCGCGTTCTCCTCCCACGTCCCGAGAAGCTCACGGTGCGTGAGGTATATCCGTCCGCCCTCCTCCGCCGACTGCACGACCGCGTGGATGAACTCGCCGTTTCTGAATCGATCGGCAGGGTGCGATATCCGCGAAACGGACACGCGGTCAACGGTCAGAAGCGACACTATGCCGCACCCGATGTCGCAGAACGCGCCGAACGGCTCAAGGTGCGTGATCCGCGCCGGTATAACGTCCCCCGAACGGAGCTTCTCTATATAATTCTTCATACATTCGAGCTGTGCCGCACGGCGTGACAGCCGCGCCGTCAGCTCGCCGCGCTCGTTCTCGTAAAGGTCTGTGACCTTGAACTGCACCGGCTTCCCGACTCGGGTGATGACCGCGATATCCTTGACCTCGCCCCAGCCGGCTTCCTCACGCGGTATCACGCCGCGTATCCCGTCCGGCAGCTCGACCGTGAGCTGCATGGTCGTGCAGTCGCAAAGGACGCACATCGCTTCAACGGTCGTCCTGCGCCGCATGGCTTCCTCCACTGCCGCACGGCTGTGCAGCGGTTCGCGCCGCATCAGTCCCCCTTCGGGAACGTATGGGTACGGATATTGGTATACGGAATGTGTATGTGTACTCGCTGTCGATGTCGTTGTCGTTCCGTGTTCGCTGTAGCCGCTATAGGATGCACAGTATGCTTTTCCTGCCATTTTATCTACCTCACTTCCGATATATGGTACATCATATGAAGACCTCCCCCGAAGTATGATACGGCAATAATTTTTCCCCGGAAAATCGGCGGTCGGCTGAGGTCGCCTGAGGTCGCCTGAGGCGACAGGCATGAATCGGCGTTCGTGAAGCTGAAATTGAAAGATATCCCACGACAATGTTATTTGTGCAGAGTCGGCTGAGGCGACCGTTGAGCCTCCCTCCGGGAGGGAGGGGGACCGCGTTAGCGGTGGAAGGAGAGTGCGGAGGTCGGCTGAGCCGACAGGCATGAATCGGCGTTCGTGAAGTTTAGGTTGAAAGATATCCCACGACAATGTTATGCGTGCAGATCTAAAGTTACGCATTCTCCTTCAGGCAGACAGGCTGTCGGCTCCCTCCCGGAGGGAGCCTCATCTATGTGTAGCCGAATAATAAAGAATTCGAACAAGATCACGTCACCCCTCGGTATTCCCCACGTTCGTGCATCGCCACGGCGACCGCCCAAACCCACGGTTTCACACGCCTCCTCTTTATTCAACCCACGGTTGCGTAGTTCAAAATCACGTCTATTGAAATAAAGCGTTGGTTGTGATATAATCATACCATAAGGTCAGTTACAACTTACGGAGGGGAATATGAACGATTTTTTGGAGCTGCTGAACAGTGAACTCGATCCCGAAAAGCGCGCGGAGCTGGTCGGCGGACAGATAGGTAACAAGATCGCCGAGCTGCGTAGGGGCAAACGCTACACTCAGAGCGAATTCGGTATGCTGATCGGCGTTTCCGGTCAGGCGGTCTCAAAATGGGAGCATGGCGGTATGCCGGACGTTTCACTGATACCCTCTATCGCGGATGCGTTCGGTATTACCACGGACGAGCTGTTCGGTGTGCAAAAGGACCCCGACGCGGTCGCAAAAAGGGATATGCTCACTCTGTCCGAGGAGGAGTTTCTAAGCTATGTCCACGACTACTTTCAGAAGCGTTACTTTCCGGATCCCGATGAGCTGCCGCCGCTCTCCTCTCGTGCCGAGGGCGACTACGATGACGACAGATTTTTCGATATGCTCTTCAAGATCGCTCGAGCTATGCACGACGGCAGCTTTTTCGAAAACGATGCTTACAACGAATCGTGGGACAGTCGCGAGCTTGACGAGCGATCCCAAAAGATACCGCTCTCGAGACTTCTCATAACGGATGCCGGAAATATGCTCGTCACCGGCGAAGGGAGCTTTCCACTGTTAGTTGCAGTGCGTGACGCCGATGACCTTCGGGAGACGCTCCTTGACGATGAGCTGCTACAGCCGTTCTTCGCCGACCTCGCCGATCCGGAATTCTTCCGCCTCGCGGTATACGTACAAACGCACGGAAGTATCTACAGCGAATACACCGCGGACTATCTCGCAAAAACACTGGAGCTTTCGCCGAAAAAGACGGAAAGAATGTGCGAACGGCTCGTTGAATACGGCTTCGTTACGGAAAAGGAGACCACGTTCAACAACGAAACGCGGTTCAGCTACCGGGTGGAGCGGAACATATACTTCCGCCCGATACTCATGCTCGTATACATGATGACGGCTCACTGTAAACGACAATATAATCTGTCCCAAAGCAGAATGCGCCCGATGCTCTGATGTACATATGATATTCTATAAAGTATGTGTCGTACTGAACGAAAGTACAACACATACTTTGTTTTTTCTCAAAAAATCTACCGTTGTTTGTATGATATCAACAAAACTAAAACACAAGTATAGCGATTCAAAAACGCTTCTATTGATTTTCAATCGAGAGCTGTGCTATCATATAGTTGCAAACAAAGGTTACGAAAGGAGTGATCGAATGAACAGGCTGATATCCGTGATCGTGCCTGTCTACAAGACACAGCGGTATCTCGGAAAATGCCTCGACAGCATCCTTGCTCAAACGTACCCGAATATCGAGATCGTTGTCGTAAACGACTGCTCTCCCGACGGCTCGGCTGAGATATGTCGGGAATACGCGGCTCGACACGACAGCATAAGGTACGTTGAGCTTTCGCAGAACGTCGGCTTGTCGGGCGCACGAAACGCCGGAATGCGTGTGGCGACAGGTGAGCTTCTCGGCTTCGTTGACAGTGACGACTGGGTCGAGCCGGAAGCCTACGAGACACTGTACGGACTGATGGAGAGGTACGGAACAAAGCTCGCCTCATCCCTCTATTACGAGGTATGGAAGCGCGGCGGCGAGTACGTTCCCGAGAAATTGCGACCGGACGACGGCTTCGAATATCTCGACAGCACGGAAAAAATGCTCGTCTACTACATCAGCAGACGAGACATCATGGTGACGAACAAGCTGTTCGAGCGTTCCCTGTTCGAGGGGATCGAATTTCCGGAGGGAAAGGTATACGAGGACACCTACGTCTCATACCGACTGATGGAGAGGGCAGGAAGCGCGGTCGTGTCGGAGAGATACCTGTTCGACTTTTTGAAAAGGCGCGGAAGCATAACGCACAGCTTGAACATCAATGCGTTCGACTACATAGACCACGTGATCGAGCGGTACGAGAATATTTCGAAAAGGTACGCGGGGAGCGAGGTCGAGCGGCTATGTCGGAAGCAGATATTCGAGGTGCTGATGACCTTGACCGAGGAATTCGAGCCTCATACCATGAGACCCGATGACCCGGTAAGGCTCAAGTACGAGCGTATACACAAGGAAGTATTCGACAGGTATTCCTACAAGGACTGCGGCTTCGAGGACAGAGGAGAACGCCTGCTCGATGCGCTGAGACGTGACGTTCAAAGCTATATGATATCGGTATCCATGTCCGGCGGCTGGTATCGATATTAGATCGAAGGGAGAAGAGGCAATGGATGTAGAATATATCGGCAGTACTTATGACGGGCATAACGAAAACGAGGTCTGCAACGGAGTTTATACCGTCTGTCCCAAACACAGCTGCGTTGAGGTAAGCTGTAATTTGAAATGTGACGCTCATACCTGTACGCCAAAAAATTACGTAAAGAACACAGGTGTTTACGATGATGACGATGATGACAACGAAGAGGACGAGGGTGACGAGATATGACTGTCATATACATAGGAAATCCGTATGAAGTCAAGTCTTCTTCAAATTCATGCGTAAGTTTCACCTGTAGAAATAACACTTGCACAAACGTAGACTGCAAAGGCTTTTACTGCACGATCCACACGTGTGAGGACAAAAGAAACACACCGGAATTTGACGATGACACGGTGTACGATTTAATACGGTGCAATGCACTGCTTTAAAAATATCACAGAAAGGAGAACACATATGAGATATTCAAAATTCAACATTATAATAAGGAACGGGCAGCTCGAGCAGCCGATCCTTTTTAATACTCTCAGCGGAAGTACGTTTTTTGTGGACGAAGCTGTCGCACGTGCCATCGAAGCGCGTGATCTCTCCGCACTTGACGAAACGGCAACGGAATACCTTACCCGTGCCGAAGTCATCATCGACGACGACACGGACGAGGACGAGATATTCTCATACAACAGAAACAGCGTAAGATTCGGAAACGATTTTTTCTCGACGACTGTCTTTCTGACTATGGCGTGCAACCTGAGATGTGTGTACTGCTTCCAGGAGCATGACAACGCCGCCTCACACATGGATATGAAGCTTGCCGACAGCTACATAAGCTTCGTCAAGAACTCGACCCTCGAACGGGGCTGTAAAAACGTTGGGGTGACCCTTTTCGGCGGTGAACCGCTCCTTAACATCAAGGTCGGCTTCCACATCCTCGAGGAGCTGCAAAAATTCTGCAAGGAAAAGGAGCTGGGCTTTGATGCCTCGATCATAACGAACGGAACTCTTATGACCGAGGGACTCGTCAGGCGGCTTGCGGCTCTCGGCTGTCGCTCCGTGCAGGTCACACTTGACGGCGTTCGTGACGTTCACGACAGCCGCAGGATAACGTCCGGCGGAGGCGGCTCGTTCGACGAGACCATTGCTGCGATACGTCTCCTCTCCGGACACAGAGAGGTCGATACGGTCATCCGCATTAACGTTGACAAGACGAACCTTGACTCCACCTACTCCCTGCTCGACTACATCGGGAAGAACGGTCTCGACCTCACGCGGTGCTACGTGGACTTCGGTATCGTCAAGGGAGACACGAAGGCTTGCGCGAACTATGCCGGAAAGTGCCTTGTCGAGGGAGAGATCGGAGCCTCGCTCTATTCTCTTTGGAAGTACGCCGAGTCGCAGGGCTTCAGATACGATATCGCGCCCTCGCGCCGCTTCATCTACTGCGGACTGTATCGTGATAACAACTACACGATAATGCCGAACGGTGACGTTTACAAATGCTGGGAACACGCAGGTGAGCCGGTGCATCGTGTCGGCAGGATAGACAGCTTCGGCAGGTTCACGGACAGGACCCCTGCGTTTTACAAATGGATGACCTCCGATCCGTTGAAGAACGAGGACTGCGGAAGCTGTCCGTATCTTCCCTCCTGCGGAGGCGGCTGTGGTGTCATAAGCTATAACGAGACAGGTACCTATTGCGCCAAGGGCTGCTACGGTGAGCGCGAAAGGATCGAGAGGTATATTATGATGTTCGTTGACCGTAAGCTCGAGGAGCGCAGACGGCGTGACGAACGACTGAGAGAGCAGGTGCGGGATGAATAAGACTATAGAATTTCCCGACAAGCTGTCGTATCCGCGGCTCTTACTCCTCATGCTGCGTGTCGATCCTCTTTACTCCGCTGTAGATATACTCTTAAAGCTCATCGGAACGATCTTAGCCCCGCTCGGCGTGGTCGTTACGGCAGACTTCATCGACACGGCGGTCGAGGTACTTTCGGGGGGAGGAGATGTGGGGGAGCTTATCCTCCCGATAGTATTTCTTACGTTCATAAAGTTTTATGACGTTATTACCGATATGCTTTTTGCCCCCATCACACTGCGACACGAAAGGACCGAATTCGAGAGACTTCAACATCCGTTTCTCAGGAGAGCCGCGTCACTTGACATAAAGTACCTCGAGGACACGGAGCTTCGAAACGAGCTCGGCGAATATATGAACGGCAGTATCGGCGTTCTCGGCTCTGTAAGCAATACGCTGTGGACTCTTATATTCTATGTCATATCGAGTATATCGTACCTTGCGATCATTTATCGATACGTTCCGTTGGTAGTCCCCTTTATCCTCATAACGATCGTTCCTGCCGTATATATCGCACGTGCCAATGAAGAGTTTGCGTTCCGTCACCATAACAATCAGCAGCTCCAGAGACGTTACAACGGGCAGTATTTCAATTATCTTAAAGGCAGAAAGACGGCGTGTGAGCGTGCCATGTTCGGATATACCGAAAAGATCGGCGAGATGTATGACAAAAAGATCACAAAGGTATTCGCCGACGTAATGCACGGAAACGTCAAAAGCGGTATACGCCACAACATATTCAACCTGATCGCCGCTCTGATGTGCTTCCTTGCGATATTCATGATGTCTCCGGAGCTTATTTCGGGAGGTATCACGATAGGTGTGTTTATCTCCGTGATCAACACGATACTGACGAGTATACCGAGCATAGCCGGCAGCATATCGTCCTATATCTACTTCTTCATGATCTATCGCCGCGATCTTAACAGATTCAGAAGGTTCCTCACCCTTACGGGAAACCGTGAAAATACCGCACCTATGTCGGAGGAGGCTCCGAGATTCGAGTCTCTCGAATTAAGGAACGTTTCGTTCACATATCCCGGTACGGAAAAGAAGATACTTGACGGAGTCTCGATGACGCTTGAGGCAGGCAAAAAATATTCTCTCGTCGGAGTGAACGGCTCGGGAAAATCGACCATCACAAAGCTCATTCTTCGTATGTACGACGATTACGAGGGTGAGATACTGTTAAACGGCAAGGAGCTTCGTGAGTGGTCGCGCTGTGACATCAAGGCTATGTTCTCGGCGGTGCTACAGGACTTTGCACGGTACGAGATATCCATCGAGGACAACGTGAGGGTCGGCTCGGGCTTCCGTGCGACCGACAGTGAGGTCGATCGCGCACTCGAGCTTGCCGGACTGACGGAGGCTGTCGCCGCTCTGCCGGAGGGCAAGCGTACCATGCTCGGCAAGCTGTACGAAAACGGAACGGAGCTGTCGGGCGGTCAGTGGCAACGGATCGCGATAGCGCGTTCGGTCGTACACAGCTCGGGGCTGAAGATACTCGATGAGCCGACGGCGGCACTCGACCCGATAGCGGAATGCGACTTCTATCAAAAGTTCGATGAGATAACGGACGGACAGACCGTAATATTCATAAGCCACCGTCTTGCCTCCGCAAAGAACTCCGACTGTATATTCGTCCTTGACGGCGGTAAGATAGCGGAGTGCGGAGCTCACGCGGAGCTTATGGAGGAGGGCGGACTGTACGCGAAGATGTTTGAAAGTCAGCGGGGGTGGTACGTATGAAAAAGAATTCGTTATTCCACGCTTTAAAGCGTTCGGCACAGCTTATTATCAAGATCGCTCCCGTTGCGCTTATCATAAAGCTCTCGTATTCCCTTGTAACCGGTGTTTTAAGCGGTCTTCTTGCTCCTGCCAACGAGTTTTTGTTCAGTGCGGCAGAAAATGCGGTCGAGATCGGGACTACGGGAAAGATATACCTCGGTGCCGCGTTAGTTCTCGGCTCTATGATCGTAAACAACGTTATAACCCTTATCGGCGACTACCTCGGTCATATCAACGGACACAAGATCGGAGTAAAGCTAAACGTTGATTATTACAAGCGACTTGCGAAGATCGACCCCATAATGTTCGAGACCCCCGGCTTTCCCGAAAAGGTAGACAAGATACACAGCTCCTGCTTTTACGTAGACGATGTATTGTTCTCATGGGTAACGCTTATCGTGAATTTCGGTTCGTACATTGCGGTAACGGGCGTGTACCTCATAAAGCTCGATCCCATGCTGATCATTGCGATGCTGCTTGCGTTTCTGCCGACGTTTATCGTAAAGTGGCTCGAACCGAAGCTGAAGCAGAGATGTGAGGATATGTCACGGCAGTCCGAGATGCTTGCGGACACGTATCTCGGCTACGCGAAGGATCCCTACGATACGAGGCTGTGCGGTGTGTTCGGATATTTCGACCGTCTCTACGCCGACAGCATGAGAAAATATTTCGATCTGGTATACAAGTACGAGCTGAAGATGAAGCTCATCGATTTTGCGTGCAGCTGCGTGAAGATCCTCGGCTGGGTCGGGGTACTTGCACTTCTTGTGTTCTCCGTCAAGCGCGGTGCGATCGGTATCGGTGCGTTCGGTGCGGTATTCACGTCCATTGAGGTGATGTTCTCGAAGTTTGACGGACTGTTCAACCACGGATATCTTGAGGCGGCGATGGAATACAACTACGTAAACACGTACTTTGAGTTCCGCGATCAGCCGGACGCAAGTGTGGGAAGCGAGCTTGCTCCCGACCTTGAGCATGAGGGTATAGTGGTACGCGGCATGAGCTTCACGTACCCGGGTGCGGAGTCTCCGGCACTGTGCGACATCGACCTTGAGATAAAGAGAGGGGAGACTGTTGCGATAGTAGGTGAGAACGGAAGCGGAAAGACGACGCTATCGAAGCTGCTCTGCGGCTTATACAAGCCGACGACGGGCAGTGTGACACTTGGCGGAGCGGAGACGTCCGCGACCGCGCTCCGACCGCTCATGTCGAAGACGAGCGGAGTATTCCAGGATTACACGTGCTACAAGGCGTTAGACCTGCGAGACAACGTCTCGATATCGGGACCCACGTACGAGCGTGACGTTGAGCCGTACCTTGACGAGGCGGCGATAGACTACACGGACACGGATACGTTCCCCGTGGGGCTTGACACCGTGCTTGCGCGAGAATTTGACGGAACGGCGTTATCGGGCGGTCAGTGGCAGCGGCTTGCGATAGCGCGAGGGCTGTACCGAACGCACGAGCTGATACTTCTTGACGAGCCCACGTCGGCGATAGATCCGCTTGAGGAGACGCGGCTGTACAATAATTTCGCACGCTTCTCACGCGGCAAGACGTCGATACTGATAACGCACCGTCTCGGCTCTGTGAAGATCGCGGACAGGATAATCGTTCTGGACGGCGGCAGGGTCGCGGAGGTCGGCACGCACGACGAGCTTCTGGCGCACAACGGCAAGTACGCGGAGATGTGGCGCGCCCAAGCCACCGCATATGTAGTCGCCTGAGGCGGCTGAGGTCGGCTGAGCCGACAGGCAGTCATCGGCGCACGTGAAGTTGAGGTTGGAAGCGATCCCACGACAATATCATTTGTGCATAGTCGGCTGAGGTCGCCTGAGGCGACAGGCATGAATCGGCGGCGGTCTGAGACCGCAAACGGTCATCGGCGTTATTTCAGCTGGGGTTGGAAGATATCCCACGGCAATATCATTTGTGCAGAGACGTTCTGACCGATCGGCGTGCAGTTCTCGGCGTTCGTGAGGTCGAGGCTGCACGAGATCCCCCGAGGGCGATGCAGTCGTCTGAGGTGACAGGCATAGTCGGTGTTCGTGTCGCCGAATATGTTTGACATTTCACAAAGGTGGAGCTTGTGCGACTGTAGTCAGCCGACAGCACGTAATGTCCTCACGTTGCTGTCGGCTGCCGGCTCGTCCTGTGCAGACTGCATGGTGTCGCGTGACTTTTGGTAAAGTCTAAACTTTACATTTTATGTGTAAGAAAACGGCCCTCGGGTCGTTTTCTTCCTTATAAAAGAACGTGCAGTCTGCACAGACAAAAAGTCTGTAGACAAGTTTGCGCAAAATAACATTGTCGTGGGATATTTTGCAATTTCAGCTTCACGAACGCCGATTCATGCCCGTCGCCTCAGGCGACCCGATTCATGCCCGTCGGCTCAGCCGACCCGATGACCGCGTTCGGTGCTTGATTTTTTGGGAAAACGGTGGTATAATTGATGAAGAGACTATGAAGCATTTGAGGTAATTTTATGAATCTTCAAAACGAAACGGCAGTCGATACCAAAACTACCGCCAATGCCACCGGTATAAACACAAATGATACACCGCCCGCTGCACCTGCTACAGCTCCTGCACCGAAAAAGTCGAAGAAGCCGAAAAGGGAGCGTGAGTGTCGCCGCGTCAAGACCATATCCCCGATGTCCGTCGTCATACCGTTCATCATGGTCGATCGAACAGGCTCGCAGAACTTTATCAGAGACAGCGTTGATATCGAAAAGCTCGAAAAGTATATGAAGGAGAAGCAGCAGTCGGGCATGACCAACATCAGCATGATGCACATCATGATCGCCGCGTATATACGCCTCGTCTCCCAGCGACCGGCACTCAACCGCTTCATACGCGGTCAGCGTGTGTGGACTCGCCGGAACGTCGAGGTCTCTCTTACCATAAAAAAGGAGATGTCGCTTGACTCTCCCGACACGGTCGTCAAGATAACTCTGCCGCCGTCCGCGACCCTTGCCGAGGTGTACGAGGCTCTGAATCACGAGATCGTCAGCTACCGGGAGAATCCCGGCGGAGACTTTGACGACACCGCACGTATTCTGACGAAGCTCCCGGGGCTTTTGTTCAAGTTTACCGTTGCGGCATTACGCTTTCTTGACTATTTCGGCTTACTGCCGCAGTTTCTCGCAAAGGTCAGTCCGTTCCATTGCTCGTATTTCATTACGTCGATGGGTTCGCTCGGCATACCCCCGATATACCACCACCTTTACGACTTCGGCTCGTGTCCCGTGTTTTTCTCGTTCGGCGCGAAACGCCGCGCATACGAGCTTGACGCGCAGGGCATCGTAAAGAAGAAGAGCTATCTCGATTTCACGTTCGTTCTCGACGAGCGCATCTGCGACGGCTACTACTACGCCTCGTCCCTGCGACTGTTGAAGAGCATCATCAAGAATCCGTGGCAGCTCGACACCCCTCCGGAGACCGTCCTCGAAGACATAGAATAGGCAGGTCGGCTGAGCCGGCGGTCTGAGACCGCAGGCGGTCATCGGCGTTCGTGCAGTTTGGGTTGAAAGATATCCCACGACAATATTATTTGTGCAGACTCGTCTGCTGACGCGATGCTCCGGTTTCACGTGAATGAGCCTCCCTCCGGGAGGGGGACCGCGTAAGCGGTGGAAGGAGAGCGCGGCAGTCATCTCGTCTGCTGACTGCTCGTTTTGCCGAAAACTCATATAATAAATATATAAAAAAACGCCCGAAGGCGTTTTTTTATATATCCTGCTCGACCCTCACCAGCATCACGCTGTTTCCGTGCAGTGTGGTCGGTGCTTCCGTGACCTCAGTCAGCATATGCTCTCCGTCAAGGATACGACAGCCGACGACCTTGCCCGGGACGTTCAGCGTAAGAGGTACGTCTGTCTCGCCGGTGTTCGCTATAGCTATACAGCAGTCCGCGCCGCACGTACCGTCCGCGCCGCACGTGCCGTCCGCGCCTGCGGCGGCAACGGCATATATCCCACGAGATTCTCCGTCAAGCGTGACCCCAACTCGTGTGCCGCGCTTGTACAGCTCGTTGAACGCGACAAATGCGTAGTACGCCGGAAACGGTGTCGCCTTCAGCGGATCGAACAATGAGCCGTATATGCTCGTTCCGAAGCGTGCATCGTAGAACATCGCACTGTCGAGGGGGCTGTCCTGCATCGCAAGGAGCATACCCATGACGAGGGCGGCGTGTCGTCCCGTGCCGCGCAGACCTACCTCGGGGTTCCACTCGTTGCAGGTCGTCTCCGTGTCGGTGTAGCCGTAGCGGTCGAGCTGCTCACGTGCGTAGTCCGCGAAGCGCATCGTTCCCTCGATGCTGCTGTAGCTGTGCCACGAGAAGAAGTCGAGCGGAGCGGAGCGTTCCTTGATGTACCGCAGGAAGCCGTCGAAGAAGTCCATGAAGTACTGCTCACGAGGGTTCGGCGTGTCGGAAAGCAGTGCGTAGAAGCCGCAGCTTGCGTAGCCGCCTATCTTTAGGTGGGGGAAGCACTTTTTGAGGTGCGTAGCCGTAACGTCATACAGCTCGTAGTAATCCTCGGCAGTGCCTGTCCACATCTCGTTCAGGTGCGGATCGTTGTGGTTCTCCGGCTCGTTCCAGATCTCCCAGTAGCGTATCGGGTAGCGGAAGCCGTTTGCCCAGCCCTCCGTATAGTGACGTATGATCATCTCGCATACGACCGCCCATTTTTTGTAGTCCTTCGGCGGATCGATACGGTACGACTTGATACGTGCATCGTTCTCGATGGTAACGCCGAGACGGAAGAACGGCTCGACACCGCTGTTGACGAGTGCGGTGATGAGCATATCGGTAAAGGTGAAGTCGTAGGACGCGGGGTCGGTCGGATCGGCATCGAAGCGGCGGAACAGGTTCGGGATATCGACCCAGCGACCGCCGCCGTATATACCGCCGACGTCATGCAGACGAGAGAACGGCATACCTGCCTCCGTGAGGTAATGGAACATACCGAAATTACTTCCGGCGAACGGCGGCTGTCCGACACCGTGGAGCGGCTTGATCGCGCCGAGGGTGCGGTCAAGCTCGACATTGATAAGCATAGCTGACCTCCTATGCTGCGTTGCGTAACAGCAGCAGAATTTTTTATTATGTGGGGTCTGCGGCAGCCTGAGGCTGCGCGCAGTCATCGGCGTTATTTCAGTCGAAATTCAAAGATAAACCACGATGGTGAAGTAACTCCACCTTTGGTATTCTCCGCGTCCGTGCATCGCCACAAGTGGCGACCGCAAAAACGTGCGGTCTGCAAAAGACAAAAGATCTACAGCCACCGTGCGACCTATATACTACTTCGTGAATATTTCCTTGATAACGTCACACGCCGGCTTCTTCGTGCCGTCACAGCGCGTGAGACCCCACGCCGTTTCGCAGGGACAGTCGGAGGCACCGCACGTGAAGCAGGTCGGACTGTCCTGCCAGCAGTATAGCACCGTTCCCGCAAGGTGCGGATCGCGGAGCAGGAGCGGCAGAAGCTCACCGTAGAACTCGGCTTGTCCCTCCTCCGTGTGGGGGAAGAGCTTCTTCGTGTACCACAGCTTCGTGAGGTGCGGCAGCATACCGTAAAGTGCCGGCATAAGATCGACGTCGGCGCAGTTTTCGGCGGTACGGCGGAGCGGTGGGGGAAGCAGCTTCACAAAGTCGGCGGTACGCCTGGTGGCATCTTCGATACCGGCGAAGCCGTGACTCTCGAAAAATTCGCGCTCCTCGTGACGATCCTCGCTTACGTTGCCGCCGAGGGAGGCAAAGCCGAACTCCATGAGAACGATGGGCTTTTTGCAAAGCTCGTACAGCTCGTCTATACGGCGAACGTAGGTGTCGAGCGTACCGTTCTCCCATGAGCCGATGTAGAGGTCGAGACCGAAATAATCGCAGTCGGTACGGCTGTCGATATCACGGCAGAACTCGTCCCAGCCGTCGGAGAGGGTGACGGAGTTGTGACCGAGCGCAGCATCGGGGTCGCCCTCGCGCAGACCGAGCAGACTTGCAACGAGGAATTCGACGCTCTCGGGCGCGGTCAGCGGCATACGGAAGCCGATGACGAACATTTCGTTCGTTGCTTGCCAGCAAACGTTGAGGTCGCGGTAGTCACGTGCGATGTACGCGCAGACCTCGCGGACACGGAGGAGACCCTCGGGCGTTCTCGGGTCGATACCGTGTGAGATAAAGGTGCTCGGATAGGGGCTTATGAGGATGGAACGCAGACCGTTTGCGGCGTAGGCGCGTGTCTCCTCGAGGAAGCGGAGATAGTAGTCGTTTACAGAGCCGTCATCGTCGAACGGATACGGCACGTCACGGCGTATCCAGCCGAAGCCGAGGTCGGTGATCGTGTCATAGGCGGTATTCGGGTGGCAGACACCCTTGATGAAGCCGCCGGTCTTTGTGTAAAGTGCGGAACGCAGGTCGTTCATGCTCGTTCTCCTTTGTGGTTTTTTGTTTATATTACCATAAACGAACACACAAATCAATAGGGTATTCCCGAACGATAAAAAAATTAAAAAAATTCGAAAACCCCTTGACAAGGGGAAACGACTGTGCTATAATATCTAACGTTGACGGAACACACCGCAGGGTGGAGCAACGTTGACGGAATGCGGAAGTGGCGGAACTGGCAGACGCGCACGTTTGAGGGGCGTGTGGTTTACAC
>CAYSKU010000028.1:0-10652 GCA_964431775.1 uncultured Ruminococcus sp.
AAGAACAAGCCGTTTGAAGCGGATGTCGATCTTTCCGTTATCGCAAAGACGACCGTCGGCTTCACCGGTGCGGAGCTTGCGAACCTGTTGAACGAAGCCGCGCTCCTTGCGGCGCGTAAGGGCAAGCACCTCATTGGCATGACCGACCTCGAGGAAGCGATGATCAAGGTCATCGTAGGTCCTGCGAAGAAGTCACGTGTCATAAGCGAAGCCGAAAAGAAGCTCACCGCATATCACGAGGCAGGTCACGCCATAACGACATGGGTACGTCAGCCCGACGAGCCTGTGCATCAGATCTCGATCATCCCGAGCGGACGTGCGGGCGGCTATACGCTCTCGTTCCCGAAGGAGGATAAGTCGTATATGTCGCGCAGCATGATGGAAAGTGAGATCGTAACGCTCCTCGGCGGACGTGTTGCGGAGCAGCTCATCCTCGGCGACATCTCGACTGGTGCTTCGAACGACATACAGCGTGCCTCCTCCATCGCACGTCAGATGGTAACGAAGTACGGTATGTCCGAAAAGCTCGGTCCTATCCTCTACGGCAGTGAGTCCTCGAGCGACGAGGTGTTCCTCGGTCGTGACTTCAACCAGACGAAGAACTACTCCGAGGAGACCGCATCACTGATCGATTCGGAGGTCAAGGAGATCGTTCTTCGTGCATATAATGAAGCAATGAGGATACTCGAGGATAACATGGAAAAGCTCCATTTCGTTGCCTCGTACCTCATGAAGAACGAGATAATGGAGGAGGAGCAGTTCATTCGTGCAATGAGTGAGCCTGACGTGACCCTCGAGGATCTCGAGGCTATGGTAGCCGAAAAACGCCGCCGCAGTCGCGAGGAGAACGAGGCACACGCAAAACGTATCGCCGAGCAGGAAAAGCAGCGTGAAGCGGAGCGCGCAAGAGCCTCACGTGACGGTGAGCATCACGAGGACGGCATACGCTTCCCGTTCTCCGCACCGCCGAAGTTCGATCCCTCGGACGACGATCGCGGCTCGGACGATGATCATGACTCATCGGATAACGAAAACGACTGACATAAAATGTCCTAAACCGACAGATCTCGGGGAGTTGCCGCCAAAACGGCTTCTCCCCGAACGCTTTATGTACAAAAATTAAAAAAATTATTCTTATTATTAGGAGGAGCTTTTATGGATAGCGATGACAGTGACGATACGGAGGATAAACGCGCATGACCGGACAGAGCATAACAAAGAGCATACTGATCGGGGTACTGGTCATCCTCTCCGCGTACTTTTCCGCAACGGAGACCGCTTTCCTGTCACTTAACAAAACTCGCATCAAAACATTAGCCGAAAAAGGAGACAAACGTGCCGCACTGACCCTTGCGCTGTCGGAGAAATACGACGATCTCCTGTCCACCATACTTATCGGAAACAATATCGTCAATATCACGATGTCCTCGATCGGTACACTTTTGTTTATCGACCTGCTCGGCGATATCGGCGCGAGCGTCTCGACGGCAGTCATCACCGTAGTCGTTCTGATATTCGGTGAGATAACGCCGAAGAGCCTTGCAAAGGAATGTCCCGAAAGGTTCGCGATGTTCTCCGCACCGATCATCAATACCCTGCTGTTCATACTTACACCGTTCAATTTCATCTTTTCACAGTGGAAGAGGCTGCTTGCCGGTCTGTTCGACCTCGACAAGGATACAAAGATATCGCAGGAGGAGCTTCTGATGATGGTCGAGGAGGTACGGCAGGACGGAAGCATCGACCATACCGAGGGTGAGCTTCTTAAGAATGCCATAGAGTTCGGCGATCTTAAGGCAAAGGATATACTGACCCACCGTCTCGACGTTGCGGCAGTATCCGTAAGCGACTCGACCGCAGAGATCGATAGGGTCTTTGCCGAGTCGGGGTACTCACGTCTTCCCGTGTACGAGGAGGGCATCGACAATATTGTCGGTGTACTCGACCGAAAGGACTTCTACACCGCCGACGGTATCACGAAAAAGGATATCCGCGACATAATGAAGCCACCGATATTCGTGGTAAAGGAGGTCAAGATAGACCTCGTGCTTCGTGAGCTGCAACGTAAGAAGGCACACCTTGCGGTCGTGCTTGACGAATACGGCGGTACCTACGGTGTCATAACGATGGAGGATATACTTGACGAGCTGATCGGTGAGCTATGGGACGACGGTACAGCCGAGGACGGAGACATACAGCGTCTCTCCGACACGCTCTACTGTGTCAATGCTTCGATAGAGCTCGAACGCTTCCGCGAATTTTTCGATATCGATATCGGCTCGGATATGGTGTCGTTCAGCGGTTGGATAACGGAGCAGCTCGAGCGCATACCGAGTGCCGGAGACCACTTCGAATACGAGGGTCTCGAGATCCGCGTTATGGCGATGGACTCACACCGTGTCGCGGAAGCGGAGGTACGCCTGACCGAACGCTATCATAAAACGGACGAAAACGAAGAAAAGGACGAATAACAAAAATACAGACTGTCATGACTCGGAGCCTCCCGAGCCGCGACAGTCTGTTTGTTATCTTATACTTTTTTATGCTTTCCCACTCAGATCGCGGCAACGTCTATTGAAGCGGACGTAAGTCCGTCTGCCGATACGGTGAGGGTCAGCTTGCCGGTGACTTCCCTTATCGAGCGTACACACGCCACGCAAAGTCCTGCCAACGCCCTTTTGTCGTGCCGCGCAAACGACTCCGTCTCACGCTGATCTCCGTTGTCGGTCGTCAGAAGCTCACCTGCACCGGATACCGCAAAGTACAGTCTGTCGGTGGAGTGAGGGCAGACCGTGCCGTTCTCGTCAACGACCGAGGCGGTAATGTAGACAAGGTCGTCTCCGTCTGCGGATATCTCGGTACGGTCGGCAGACAACGCGATAGCGAAGGGACGTCCGGCTGTCCGAACGACACTTTCCGCCGCAACGCTTCCGTTCTCGTCATACGCAACCGCACGTACCTCTCCTGCCTCGTATACCGTGTCGTTCCACATCATACGATAGCGTTCGACCTCGCCGAGATCGCCGCCCGACACGTCACCGAGTCTTCGTCTTCCGTAGGACTTACCGTTTACGAACACTTCGACCTCCGGATAGCTCGAATATACGTGAACAGGTACGACCTCACCTTCCATCCCCTCCCAGTTCCAGTGGGGGAATACGTGAAGCACCTCAGAATCTGTCCAGTGCGCCTTATAGCCGTAGAAGCGGTTCTTCGGAAGACCTGCGATATCGACCGCGCCAAAGTACGACGAGCGTGACGGCCACTCGTTATAGTACGGCGTAGGCTCGCCGAGATAGTCCATGCCCGTCCAGACGTATTCGCCTGCCAGATACTCGCAGTCCTCCTGCGCCGCAAATTCACGCTCGGGATAGTTCGCCCAGCCCGGTGCTTCAAGCTCGTATGCCGAGACCGTCAGGTCATCGTGCTTGTTGCAGGGGATGGCGATCTCTGCCGGAAGCTTGTATACGCCACGTGTAGAGACACAGGAGGCAGTCTCCGTTGCAATCAGCTTCATGGTCGGATGATCGCGGTGGAACTCCTCGTAGTGGTGCGGCTTGTAGTTTATACCGACCACGTCAACGTAGTCCGCAAGGTGGTGACGGAACGCATCCCACGTGTTGTTGAGACCTGCTGTCGTAGGTCTGGTCGGGTCTGTTCTGTGACAGGTCTCCGTAAGCATTTTCGCGGCGCGCCAGCCCTCGGGGTCTCCCTGCTCGTTTATCTCGTTTCCGATGGACCACAGAATAACGGAGGGATGGTTACGGTCACGGCGTATGACGTCAACTACGTCCCCTGCCGCGTGCTCGCGATAATACTTCGCGTAGCCGTTCGAGACCTTCGGGATGTACCATTCGTCGAAAAACTCGTCCATGACGACGAAGCCAAGCTCGTCGCACAGGTCGAGAAGCTCGGGGGACGGAGGATTGTGGCTCGTTCTGATGGAATTCACGCCCATCTCGCGCATGAGACGGAGCTGTCTGCGGAGAGCCGCAACGTTGACCGCCGCGCCGAGTGAGCCGAGGTCGTGATGGTTGCAGACACCGTAGAGCTTGACGTGACGACCGTTTAAGAAGAAGCCGTGATCGGCGGTAAACTCGATGGTACGCGCACCGAACCTGACGGACGTAGTATCGAGGACGTTGTCGTCCGCATCGAGGAGAGCTACGTTTGCGGTATAGAGCTTCGGGTCATCGATATCCCACAGCTCGACATTTTTTATCGTAAAGAGGTCGGAAAGCTCACCGTAATATGTACCGTGCGCGACCTCGGCGACCTTTTCGCCGTTCGGCGCGAATATATCGGCGCGGAGCTTGACCGTTTCGTCACCGGTATGCTCGACCGACAGCTCGAACGTTGCACGACCGCAGGCTACCTCGAGCTGACGTATCCACACACCGTTGTAGGTGATATGTGCGGCAGACTTTTTGACGAGGTAGACGTTACGGTATATACCGGCACCCGGGTACCAGCGTGAGCAGTCCTCGTAGACCGAGGCGGCGACAGCGACGACGGTCGGCTCACCGTAGCTTACGTAGTCCGAGATATCAACACTGAACGACTTATAGCCGAAGTGGTTGAAGAACACGTGCTTACCGTTTACGTATACGTGAGAGTCCCACATAACGCCGTCAAATTCGAGGGAGATGCACTGTCCCTTATCCTCGACAGGTATATCGAGCGCGAAGCGGTAAACACCGAGACCGACTATCGGGAGTGCGCCTGTACGTCCGCTATGCTCGATGGGACGTGTGATACCGTCAGCGGCGATCTCTCTGTAGCTTGCGTCGTTCTGCTCCGCGAACTCGCCGGAAGCCGCCCAGTCGTGCGGTACACGGACGGTCTCCCATGCGGAATCGTCGAATTCGGGCGAATAGACCGCCTCGTCGGCCGCACCGTTCGGAAAATGCTTGAACCTGTAGCCGTAGGCAAGTCGTGTAATGGATCGTTCCATAAAATGACCTCCGAAACATGATCTTATTTCGTCTCTATTTTATCACATCTCCACACATTTTGCAAGTGTCAGTCGAGGGAGATCTCCGTTAGCGGTGGAAGGAGAGTGCGTTCGATAGCTCTGCACATATAATTTGTCTATAGTCACAAAACATGAACAGGATATTTGTACAACTACACAAATGTGTAAAACAAGGCAAAAATTTGTTGACAAACGGGAGATAAAATGGTAAAATACGAGTAGTTACATATAGTTTGTTCGTATACACACAATATATTTTATCTAACGCTAAGGAGGCGTTGTAATATGAAACAGCGGAAATTTGTTTGCTTTGTGCTGACTTGTGCCTTTCTGCTTGTGTTCTTTGTTTCCTGTGCCAAGAACGATGCTCCGACGACCACGACCGGGGAAACGCTATCCAATATTTTCCACACCACAGCTTTCGAGATGTCGAATTATATGCAACCGATAGATGATGACATACTCCCCTACTACGACCCTACGTCCGAGACCGTGACGTTTTTTTCTTTTTACAAAGAGACCTCCGAGGATACACAGGCAGCTCCGGAAATACACAATAATGTATTATTGACCTTTTCAACGGACGGGACCCTGCTCGAACGCTCGGAATGTAATACTTTCGTAGAAGAAACACTCGGTAGCTCCTTTGTTACCGAGGAGGCTGTGATCTATACATACAATAGCAGATTCAGACCGGAGGTGTACCGTTTCGAACGCGCGAGCGGAGAAACGACCTCCGTTATCCCCGAAGAGGTTTTCGGAGCGGCAGTAAATGAATACCGGTCTATGTCTCTTATGGCGATCGATCTGTCGGGAAACATCTACTGCACCGACCAAAGCACCCTTTACGTGTTAGACCCCGACCTTTCCCCTGCGTACACCTTCAAATTCCCCTCAACGGTCCATACGATGGCACGCGGAGCGGACGGCAACGTATGGGTGACGTTCTCGGCAGGAATAGAATCCTGTGTCGCTCAGATAGATCCGGAAACAAGGTCTCTCGGCGAATATCACACGTTTGTACGCGGTTCGGATATGCTTGAATCGGCACAGCATAGGCTCATAAACGCACACTCACCCTCGGATAAGCATTCGTTCTACTACTACGATTCGGATGCACTCTACGGAGTGACGGTCAACGAGGACGGTTCGCTTACAGAGGACGTGATCGTCGATCTCTATAATTCGGGGATCGATTTCGTGCCGTCCTACAGGGAAGTCGAAAAGGGAGCCTCATATCCCGTTTCACTTCTTTCGGAGGATATCCTGCTGACGCTCAATTACGACTACGAGCTGAACCGCACTCTCACGATAAACACCCGAGGAGAGGATCTTGAGCTTTCCTCGATGCACGATATAACCTTAGCCTGTGCATACGCTCTCGACCCGAACGTAATATCAAAGATCACGAGCTTCAACAAGGAGCACTCAGATATCAGAGTAATAGTACGTGATTACAGTGAATATTCCACCCTCGAAAACATGAGTGGCGGTGAAGAAAAGCTCTGCTTCGATATCATGAACGGCTACATAAAGCCCGATATGGTCATGACGGAGGTACCGGTCAATAAGATACTTGCGGGGGAGCTTCTCATAAATCAGCTTATCGACAAGGAGCTGTACGTAGACCTCACGCCGTATCTCGAAAGTAACGAGAACGTCAATTTCGACACACTGTTCGGATGTATACCGCGTATCTTCGATGACGGAAAGGGCGGCATTTGGGGACTTTGCACCGAATTCACGATCTCGACTCTTCTCGGAAGTCGCGAAAGGCTCGGTGAGTACGCTGAAAGAGGACACTGGACGATGGGAGAGATGCTCGATCTCTTCGATTCACTGCCGGAGGGTGCGGAGGTCTACTATGAATTTTTGCAGCTGCTCCCGACCTCTCAGATATCGGCGCAGGGCTATAACCTGTTCATCGACCCCGAAGACGGTCTCGACAGCGAGAGCTTCATACGGTATCTGGAATTTCTAAAAGCCTGTCCGAAGGATCCTGCCGACCGCAGAGCGCGAGGAACAGCGACACTGACAAACGACGAGCAGCTCAGTGCGATGCTTGAGGGGAACGTCGGAGTAATGTCACTGCATATCATAGATGCCTCCCTGTACACCTCCTTACGTTATCTGATCTCCGATATATTCTGTCCGATAGGCTATCCGACGAAGACCGACTCGGGCATACGCATAAACACCGAATACGTCTACGCCATTACGACCTATGCGGAGAAGCCGGAGCTTTGCTTCGAGCTTCTTGCGACCTTCTTCGAAGCCGACCGAGCGGATGCTTTCAACAACATCGACTATTCGATATTCTCACAAAAAACGCAATTTGAAACGATCGTAGAGGAACGGTCAAAAATATGGGCAAATGAGGAGCCTCTTACCGAGGAGGAGCTTGCCGCGCTGTACGAGGTCCTCGACAATGCAGGAAGTCCGATAATATACGAAACGCCGAGATCGATAGACGCACTGATCTCCGAGGAGGTATCCGCATATCTTGCCGGAGTCGGGACAGCGGAGGACTGTGCGGGAAAGGTCTCCTCTCGACTCGGTATCTGGCTCTCCGAACACCGCGATTAATACCGCCTGAGGCGGCGCGCAGTCATCGGCGTTCGTGAAGTCGAGGTTGAAAGATATCCCACGACAATGTAATTTGTGCAAAGTCGGTCAGGCGGCGGTCTGAGGCGGCGCGCATTCATCGGCGTTCGTGAAGTCGAGGTTGAAAGATACCCCACGACAATATCATTGGTGCAAAGTCGGTCTACAGACTTTTTTGTAAAGTCTAAGCTTTACGTTACTGTATATAAGAAAGGCGGTGTAAAAAACACCGCCTTTCTTATATATAAATTTTCGTGCGTTTTACGCAAAACGAACCGTCAGCAGACTAAGTCTGCACAACACCCACCATCGTGGTATCTCTTGCAACTTCAACTGAAGGTGTGCCGATTCATGTCTGCGGTCTCAGACCGCCGCCGACTTACTCGACTGTCGGGGGGACCCAGCCGTACTTGTAGGAGGTGGACTTGGGAGTGCAGACGTACTTCGCCGCGTTGATCAGTACCTTCTGTACGTCGGGGTTGTGATAGGTCGGAACGGATTCGTGACCCGGACGGAAGTAGAATATCTTGCCGCGTCCTCTCTTGTAGGTGCAGCCGCTGCGGAATACCTCACCGCCGGTGAACCAGCTGATGAATACCAGCTCGTCGGGCTGAGGAATGAGGAAATGCTCACCGTAGGTCTCCTCATGCTCGAGTATGATGTTCTCGCCGATCCCCTCCGTGATCGGATGTCCCTGCTCGATCACCCAGAGTATCTCCTTGTCACCGGATTCACGCCACTTCAGCTCGCCCGAGGGAGTTCCACACAGCTTCTGGAATATCTTGGATGCGTGTCCCGAGTGGAGAACGACCATACCCATACCTGCGTAGACTCTCTTTACAACACGCTCTACGACCTCGTCCGGCACTGCGCCGTGACGCATATGACCCCACCAGAACAGAACGTCGGTGTCGTCAAGCACTTCGTCGGTCAGACCGCATTCCGGATCGTCGAGAGTTGCGGTGCGTACCTCGTAGCCGGCTGCCTCGAGGAAGCGTGCGATGCACATATGTATGCCATCGGGATAGATCGCCTTTACGGCTTCGTCCGTCTTCTCATGAGCGAACTCATTCCATACGGTAATTTTCATATCGTTTTTCTCCTTTGTGGATAATAGATTATCGTGTTTACTATATATTTTTCTACGTCTTTTGTCGTGCGACTTACATCAGCTCTATCCAGTGTCCGACCTCAGACGACTCGACTATCGCATCAAGCAGACGTTCGTTCACCACTCCGTCGTTTATGTTGGCGTTCAGACCGTCTCCGCAGCCGTTCAGAACGTCCGCGAAGGACTGCATCTGATCGACACGCATCTCCTGCGGTATCTCAACGGTGACGTATTTTCCACCTGTCGAGCTGTCGGCTATCTCAAGCTCGTCAACTCCCGGGATACGGTCGAGGTGGTAGACCAGTGCGCCATGCTCACCGTAGACCTCCATACGCTGATAGTTTCCGCGCCCGTAGGTGAAGCGCGATATCTGGAAGGTCGCGGATATACCGCCGGTCATCTCCGCAAGGATGTTCGAGAAGTCGTCAACATCGACCTTTCCGACACCCTCACCGTTTGGCAGACGACGCTCGTTCACTATAGTACCGAGGTGCGATACGACAGACCTGTACTGCTGTCCGGTTACGAACGAAACGAGGTCGAGACCGTGACAGCCGAGGTCACCGAGCGCACCCGAGGCGGCTACGGACTTTACGTAACGCCATACGAGCGGACAGTCCGCATCACGAAGTCCCCACGCCTGATAGTACTGCATACTGACGTGGTGGATAGCACCGAAGCGACCCGAAAGTATGAGGCTACGCAGATAACGTGCGGCAGCTTTGTAGCGGTACGAGAAGTAGACCATGCTTGCGACACCTGCCTCGGAGGTGATACGCGCAAGCTCGAGAGCCTCGGAGGTATCCATGGTTATCGGCTTTTCGACACCGTAGGGCTTTCCGGCACGTGCGGCGGCAGCGGCTATCTCGAAATGGACGTTGTTCGGCGTAGATATATCTATCGCATCAACGTCGGGACAGGCGATCAGGTCGTGATAGTCCGTGAAGCAGTGGTCGGCAGGTATGCCGTACTGCTCCGCACGCTCGTGAAGACGCTTTGGGTCTGTGTCGCAGAGTGCGGTCAGCTGAAGGTCTGAGGAAGCGCGGATACCGGGAATATGAACTCCGCCGGATATACCGCCAAGTCCTACCGAACCGATCCTAAATACAGCCATATCGTTTTCCTTTCTGTATAATTATTATTTTCGTACACATCCGATGACCTCATTTTATCATACTTATCGCAAAAATGCAATAACAATTTGCAATTTCGATCTCGCCGACATTGATTTTCAGAAAACGCGGTGCTATAATATATCAAACAAAAAAGCCCTCGTCAAACGAGGAAGACGGAGGAAGTATCATGTGGAAAAAGCTATACGATGCCGCAGTCGCCGTGCAGAACGGACGAGTAATATCGCCGTTCATTGAAGCCGGAGGGGTCGCCGCCGCGATACTCACGAAGCGCGGTAGCATCTACGTCGGCGTGTGCATAGACACCGCCTCGACCCTCGGTATGTGTGCGGAGCGGAACGCGATCGCAAATATGATAACGCACGGCGAGCATGAGATAGAGCGTGTCGTTGCGGTAATGCCGGACGGAAGGGTCGGCGCACCCTGCGGAGCGTGTCGCGAATTTATGATGCAGCTCGACCGTGACAGCGGCAATATCGAGATACTTCTCGACCTCGATACCGAGGAGACCGTCAAGCTCTCCGCTCTGACCCCAAATTGGTGGGGTCACGAGCGTTTCGCCCATGGCGGCTGAGCCGACAAGCATGAATCGGCGATAGTGAAGTCAAGTAGGAAAGACGACCCACGAAGATATAGTCTGGTGTACAAAACTATATCCTCGTGGGTCATCTTTATTATTCAGCTGAAAGTACGCCGAAGATCGTCCGCGGCGTCACGCCGCTCAGCCGCCCCGATGAGGATATGGTCTGGTGTACAAGATCTGCACCCAACCACATCCTCGTGGGTCATCTTTATTATTCAGCTGAAAGTACGCCGAAGATCGTCCGCG
>CAYSKU010000028.1:10752-15956 GCA_964431775.1 uncultured Ruminococcus sp.
GCGTCACGCCGCCCGACTTAGCTGCGGGCGGACTTTTCGGCGTCGATGGCGAGAACGAGGAGGAGAACGTGAAGCGCATCAGCCGGAGTGACGATGTCGATACAGTATGTGTCGGTGAACCGGAATATGTCCTTCGATATCGTTGCAACGAGACGATCGTCCGCATCATGTATCTCGTAGTCCCATTCGAATAGATCCCCCTTCACCTGCCAGTCCATGTAGTCTATGGTAAATGACGGAGTGAACAGCGAGAACTCCTTCGTTATCGAGCCGAGGTATTCCTCCTCACAGCCGAGGTACAGATCAAAGGTCGGGAAGAACGTCATGAGACGTTGCTTGAGCGTTGCAACGTGATGCTCGTTTCTGTCGAGTATGTGCAGACGTTTCCCAAGCGACAGCTTGCCCTCGACCGAGTAGACGGTCTCCCCCTCCTCATCGAATATGTCGTAGGAGTCGAGCCACGAGAAAAAACGTTCCTTGAATAAAAGCTTCATATTTTTTGTAATATACAGTAGGATCTCACTTATTTTCCGTTACGTCCGGGCGGCTGAGCCGCCAAGCATGAATCAGCGTTCGTCATATCCGGATCCTAAATCATCCCACGATAGTAGAGTCTTACTTATTTTCAGTTACATCGGAGATCACACACTTCGTCCAGAAGCCGGAGCGCACCATAGGAATACCTATCGCCAGCTTTATGACGTCCGAGAACTGCACGATCATGTATATCGTGATGATCGAGAGACTCGTGAAGCGGCAGAGCGTGTACGACAGCATCGCCGGAACGACCCACGTGTAAACGGAGTCGAACAGGAACGTTATGAGCGTTCGACCGCCGGAGCGAACGGTGAAGTATATGCAGTGGATGTAGGCGTGTACCGGAAGCGATATGCCAAGCACCATGAGACAGCGCGAAGCAAGCTCACGCACCTCCGGCTCAACGTTGTACAGCATCGGTATCAGCGAGGAGGTCGCGATAACGAGAAGTCCGATGAAGATGTGCGAGACGAGCGTTATGAACAGCAGCTTGTTGTCGATATCGACCGCTCCCTCTGTGTCACCTGCACCGAGCTTTTGTCCGACAAGTATAGAGACAGCCGAGCCCATCGCGAACATTATGACACAGAACAGGTTCCACGCCGTTCCCGAGATGTTCGTTGCGGCGATAACGACTATACCGCGTGTGGAGTAGTTGCCGTTTATGAAGGTCTGCCCGAGAGACCACAGCACCTCGTTCACGAGGAGAGGCGTTCCCGTGATCGCTATCCTTCGAACGAGCGCGGTCGGAATACGCAGGCTCCTGTACGCACCCTCGATAAAGCGGAAGCTCTCGTGCCGCTTGTGTGTCAGTATAACGACATAGGCAAGCTCTACAAAGCGAGACATTACCGTCGCTATCGCCGCACCTGCCGCACCGAGCTCCGGAAAGCCGAGCTTACCGTAGATGAGGAGGTAGTTGAACGTCAAGTTCACGAGTATCGCAAGGACACCGCCGACCATCGGTATTACGGTCTCACCGGTCTCACGGAGAGTACCGGCGTACACCTGAACTATAGCAAACGGAACGAGTCCGAACAGGATCACGCGGAAGTATTCCTTCGCGGCAGCGAGGGTCAGCGCGATATCCTCGGGCGTGTTCGCTTCGTTTTCGAGGAACAGCATGAGGAGCGGCTCTGACCAAAGTGAGAACACCACTATCGCAATGACGGTCGTCGCAAGGGCGAAGATGAGCTTGAAGCGGAACGTGTCGCGCATACCCTTCCAGTCGCCGACTCCGAAGAATTGCGTTCCGAAGATGGAAGCTCCCGAAAGTCCGCCGAATATCGCGAGGTTGAAGACGAAGACGAGCTGGTTCACTATCGAAACACCGCTCATCGGGTGCGTACCAAGTCCGCCGACCATGAGGTTATCGAGCAGACTGACGAAGTTGGTTATACCCTGCTGAACTATGATCGGCAGAACGAGCACGAGCAGGGTCCTGTAAAATGCCTTGTCGCCGATGTATCTTTCTCTGAATGTCATAGGTATGTATCGTTTTTTACTTTATTTTGCGTTTGAGGTCGTATTAAAGCGGAAGAAATTCTTTGTATTGTTGTAGCATATGTCACATACGAGTGTCGCGAGAGCCTCGGGATCGAACGGATACAGTCCGCTCTCGACCCACTCACCGATCAGAGCGCAGAGGATACGTCTGAAATACTCGTGGCGCGGATATGACGTAAAGCTGCGCGAGTCGGTCAGCATTCCGTTGAAGCGACCGAACGCGGAAAGGCTCGCGAGAGACTTCATCTGCTCCTTCATGCCGTCCATCGTGTCGTTGAACCACCATGCAGAGCCCTGCATGACCTTCGGGAAGCCGTCCTCGGAGGTCTGGAAGCAGCCGATCGCCGCACCTATCGCGGCATTCGCGGACGGATCTACCGAATAAAGTATAGTGCGCGGAAGTGCATCCCTTGCCTCCATCGCATTGAGCAGACGTATGATACCCTCGACATTCGTGTATCCGATAGTATCAAAGCCGGTGTCTGCGCCGAGCGACTTCATCATACGGTCGTTCGCGTTGCGGTACACGCCTGCGTGGAACTGCATGACCCACTTACGCTTCGCGTACTCACCTGCGAGCCACAGGAGCATCTCACACTTGAACGCGCAGAGCATCTCGGGGGTCACGTCACGACCGTCCGAGGAGAGGGCGCATTCGAGTGCGCGGTCTGCGATATACTCGTTCGGCTTCTGGAACATCGGGAACTCATCGAGACCGTGATCGGCGGTACGACAGCCCATCTCGTCGAAGAACTCGATACGGCTCTCGAGAGCCTTTTTGAGGGAGGCAACATTCGTTATCTCGACTCCGGAGACCTCACCGAGCTTCTTATAGTAGTCAGCAAGTCCGGGCTTATTTATATTGAAGCATTTGTCGGGACGGAACGCCGGAAGCACCTGAACGTCAAAGGTATCGTCCGCGGCGATAGCGCGGTGATATTCAAGTGAGTCGGCAGGGTCGTCGGTCGTGCAGACGATCTCGACGTTCGAGCGTTTGATAAGCTCACGAACGCTCATGTCCGCTCCTGCGAGACGCTCGGAGGTCAGCTGCCATATCTCGTCGGCGGTAGACTCGGAGAGGATGAGGTCACAGTCGAAGTAACGTCTCAGCTCGAGGTGAGTCCAGTGGTAGAGGGGGTTTCCGATGAGGGAGGGCATGATCGAGGCATACGCCTTGAATTTTTCGTAATCCGAGGCATCTCCCGTGATGTACCGTTCGGCGACACCGCAGCTCCTCATAGCGCGCCACTTGTAGTGGTCGCCCGAGAGCCACAGCTCCGTTATGTTCGAGTACTGCTTGTCCTCCGCGATATCACGCGGCGAGACGTGGCAATGGTAATCGATTATCGGAAGCTCCTTTGCGTAGGTGTGGTAGAGTATCTTTGCCGTTTCCGTGGTCAAGAGGAAGTTCTTACCCATAAAGGTCTTCATGGTAGTTCTCCTTTACAAAAATAAAGTTTCAAAGGATAGTATTGAGGTAACGAAGTGTCTGCTCGAGCTTTGGAATATCGTAGCCGCCGTTATCGAGCATGACGGGGGATTCGAGCGTGACCGTTCCCGAGTAGTCCATAGCCTTGAGGAGGTGTGCGACCTCGGCAAAGTCAACGCTTCCCTCCCCGGGGTGGAGGACGGGACGGAGCTTTGCGAAATCGCGGTACGTTCCTGCGAAGTCACTGATGTGGATATGCTCTATATGGGGAGCTATACGGTCGTCCGTCAGGATATCGGGTATCTGCTCGTGGAGCTTACCGAAGCGAGTATCGAAGATGAACGCGGTATTTTCGGGAAGCGGCAGGAGACGCAGCCAGTTGGTATGTGGGTCGTCGTGGTTCGAGGGGACGTTCTCGATGAGGAGGCGTACGCCGTGCTCTGCCGCAGTCTTTGCAAGTATTGGGAGCTTTTCGGCGTTATACTCGATATGGCCGTCCGAGGCACGTCCGCCCCACAGATGAAGCACCATACGATGCAGGTCGGTGAGCATAGCCATTCTGCAATTTTCGAGGTACAGCTCATACGCACGGCGGTACAGGACATCCGCTTCGTCAGCCCGATCGGAGGCGGCGAGGACGGCGGCATCGGAAAGCATAGTTCCGACCTCCTTTTCGCAGTGGATGACCGAGGTAGGGTCTACGAGGTCTGAGTCGTTCACAGCCCGAGCGACCTCGTCGAGCTTATCGTAATAGAATTCGAGCATCATAAGCTCTATACCGTCGCACAGGTCGTTCTCACGGAAACGGACGAATTCGCGCAATGCGCGGCGATAGTCGTAGCCGTTCCTCACGCCGACCATCGTACCGGTCGAGGGATACAGTTTACGTTTTGCATTTGTCATAGAATAACGCTCCTCCGCTGAAAAAACTCTCACACCCTAATAATACTATATCTCCCCCCCTTTGTCAAGCGGCGTGATGCCGCAGACGGTCATCGGGTCGGCTGAGCCGACAGGCATAGTCGGCGTTCGTGAAGTTGAAATTGAAAGATATCCCACGACAATATCATTTGGTGCAGAGCCGACGGGCGGTCATCGGGTCGGCTGAGCCGACGGGCATAGTCGGCGTTCGTGAAGTTTGGGTCGAAAGATATCCCACGACAATTTTATGTGTGCAGATCTATTATAACCGGTTCTCCTTCCACCGCTTGCGCGGTCCCCCTCCCTCCCGGAGGGAGGCGTTGCGGTCGCCATTTGTGGCGACGACGGCGACAGACAGACATCGGCGTTCTTTCAGTCGAAAATGTTCGACATCCCACGACAATATTATTTGTGCAGATCTGTCTACAGTTATGCAGACTGCACGTAGGGGAAAAGTAGACCAAATCCGCACAAACTCCACCCTCGTGGGTCGTCTTCCAATTTCGACTTCACAAATGCCGATTCATGTCAGCGGCGACTGCGCCGCCCCGATGGTCTCGTAGAGGATGGTGATGAAGCGGTCGGCTTCCTCACTTAACCCAACGTCCGCACGGTTGATGACACCGACTGTGTATATGTCAGCCGATACGAGAGGGACGGATACCACACTTCCGTTGTTCAGCTCCGAGGTCATGATGCCCGTGCCTATCGTGTAGCAGTCGGTGCTGAGCAAAAGGTTCATCAGCGTCGCACGGTCGTTTATCCGAATGTGCTTTTTGGTGTGACTGTACTCGGACAGCTCCTCCGAAAA